>JBKPMB010000155.1:0-3343 GCA_046731995.1 Thermoproteota archaeon
CCTGTGGTAGCATATATTGCAGGAAGATCTGCGCCAAAAGAAAAAAGGATGGGACATGCAGGTGCAATTATTTATGGAAACTATGGATCAGCAGAATCTAAACTTGCCAAATTTGCAAAGGCAGATGTCCCAGTTGCGAGGCGCCCTCCAGAGATATCTGAGTTACTCGCATCAAAATTGAAGAAATAGATTATTTATATTCTATCATATTTATACATACGTAGCGACAATTTTATCAATAAATTGAAGTCTATTATTAAATAATAAACGTTAACGCAGGGTTATTAATTATGAATGCCTCGCGATTTGGTAAATATGATAATTTCATCTACCAGTCTCTTGATTATTATTATATATAAAACAATCAAATGAATAATTATGATTGCAAGTGACTTTACGATTTAACAAGAATAATGAGCCTCAAGGTTCTTGTCTTATTCTTTATTAGGCCCTAAGATGAATTATTATTAGCTTTTCTTCGTATTTCGTTTCTTTGTTCTAAGAATATATTTTGTAGAACAGTAACATAATTCGAAATCAATTCACTACACTGCATTTTATCTCGATGTTTTTCAAGATCATTGCCAAGGGCCGTTGTTAAGGACTTTGGCAATTTTAAGTATTCACTCATGTATATTAAAAGAGAGTAGTACATCAATTTCATAATTTCATCGTTCTCATTTTCTTTGAGATTCATATATGACATTATATTCGATACAATAATTGAGAACTGCGTAGATAAGACAGCCCTTTCACTTCCATGGGGAATATTTTCAAACACAATGGCCTTCATATAAAGCAGATCTTCAATAGCAGATGCCATTTTTTCAATGTCTTGTCTCTGTTCTGACGACATGTCAATAGTTGATCTCTATGTTATTTTAGGTTATTTATCAGACGCTTATATGAGTTGATAAGTTCAGGATCAACTATCCCCTGAACCACAAAGGGTTTGCATGTTGAAAGTTTGATATCCATTGCAACTGCGCTATATGGAATATCAAACTGATTAACCTTTTCCTGCTCAGTGACTTCAAAATATTTTGTACATGTTCCGGCTGTACACAAAAAGCCCATGATTCTGCTAATTTGTCTACTACCGGAACCTCCAGCTCGTCCACCAGCAGAACCTAAAGCCTCTTCAACCATCAAAATGAAGATCTCATTTGCGGTATCGGAAGCAAGGTCAATATCATTTTTGGATACTACTAGCTTCCTCTGAGGTAACTGTAATATATCATCGATATAATTTCTGGACGCCATTTTTTACCTATTTTTTATAGCTAGTATTCTATATAGATAAATAAAATTTTGCCAGTCAAAACGTATGATACTGCTACTTTGATTTTTGAGTCGCATTTGATACAAAATTGAACATGCCACGGTAGGATTGTTGTTGTCCTTCTTTACTTAAGTTGACCATCAAATGCTTTCCAGTATTGCTTTGCACTAGCTGATCGGTTGAAGCTCCTGTATAAATGCCATCTTGTTCATTATAGATCCCTGGAGGTCCGTGCTTGTTGTATGGCGGTTGCTTATGAACCTGTTCATTAACAGAATTGTCAAAGTAAAGCTGTGACGTCCATTCTAAAGTTTTCTCTGATCCGTTGAATGTACGAATTTTGTCGTGTATGTGAATGGCTCTACCCTGATACCAACCAGGGTAAATTGTTGTGAATCTGACTGTCCCATTATTATCTGTCAGTCGATATCCTCTGAGGAATTTCTTTCCTGTAGTACCCTGATCACTAACATCTGAGTAGAAACCATTGGAATTAGCATGCCAGATATCTACCCGTACTCCTTTAAGTGGACTGCAAAGACCGTTATTATCTACACCATATACACTAATTACTAGATGCAAAGGAATGCCTTCCTGTACTGAGCCATCGGAAGGATCTGATCTTATATCCGATCGGTTAGGCATATTATCAACAAAATATGGACCTTCTGTCTGCTGAGGAGTAAGTGTACATGTCTTGTTCGCAGATGCACTTTTTTGAACTGCAGACAACTCAGGAAATATTGGCGTTGGAGTAAATGCTGTATACGCTGATCTAGAAGGAGTTGCTATATTTTGGTTTGATGATGTAGATGCTCTGTTACTATGTGGAATTAATTGTGTTGCAACTCCAGTAGGTGTTAATCCTACTCCAAGTACAATCAATATAGTAAAAGATAATGCAACAATAAGTAACACGGTTCTTTTGTTTTTATTGTAGTGCATTTATCGCTTTTATCTCCAATTTTTTGAGGCATTATGTCTTACCTACTGGAACATATTATTTAAATAAACATAATGAACTCTAATCATTAGATATCAATATCAAAATTAATGCGTGTATACAAGTTTGATACCTAAAGATTTGAAAATGCTGATACAAATAAGGAGACACCTGTCATGTTAACAACGATCTCTGAATTGAACATGTTGCCGCATTTTGATTTTATACCATAATAGTAAAATGAAGTCAATTCTATTAAATAAAATAAAAATATTTGGAAATTTCATGATGTGGTTTAGCTAAGCGAATAAGAGCTGATGCTAAATAACGGTAACAATTAGTACAAGCTATAACTTCAAAATTAAAGAGATAAGCAACAACAAAGTTACTGCAGCATCATAGACAAGTATCCAGCTAGAAAGGAATCCTAGTTCTTCAGCTATGACCAATATCCGGCAGTTCTTAAACGGTAAGAATGAAGATCTGGTATAGGTCAAATTAAAACCTTTACATTAAAACCATATATGCTGCGCTCAAACGTCTCATTTGGGAGAATACCTTGGTTACTTTTTAGAAAAAACACTAGGTTGAATGACAAGACTTCTTTAAAAATCAGAAAGGATTGAAATAGCAAAGGCATCAACTCTTCACGGTCCTCAGTATTTGCCAAGCATAATGATGACGATAAGACTTTCGAAAGAAAAAAACAGGCAAACAACTACATTATCGTCAGATTTTGTCATTTCTGTCAATGTGAGTTTTTTATAGGTTCTTACCTTTTAGTGTGGGCTATAACAGGAATTGTGCTCCTTTTGACATGGTCTATCCCAGCAAACTATTTTTTAGTGCATTTTCAAACCAGTCAGCTTCAAGTAATTTATGGAATTGTATTGCTTGTATCTGGAGTATATCAATTTAGTTCTTTAAAAACAAAATGTCTTGGATATTGTGAATCTCCACTAAGCTTCTTTATGAGAAAATGGAGGAGTGGAACTACAGGCGCACTAAAGATGGGAATATATCATGGTCTTTACTGTCTTGGCTGCTGTTGGCCGTATTTTCTTCTTATGGTAGCATTAGGCTGGATGAATTTGTTGTGGATGGCATTATTTGCTGGC
>JBKPMB010000156.1:0-4019 GCA_046731995.1 Thermoproteota archaeon
TAATTGAAGATGAAGCAGGCCAATCGGTCCGTCACCGATTATAGCGACACAACCTTGCTCATTTTTTCTGATGAGTGGACTCATATGATAAAGGCCATTCAAACAGCATGCAAGTGGTTCAAGCAAAGCTGCTTCTTCATCGCTTAAATTATCAGGTACAGGAGCTAGGGCCCCGATTTTTAATACTTGTTCAGGTATTTTAACTAGCTCAGCAAAACCTCCATTTACGCTAGAGCCGATCTCTTTTAAATTAAGACATAGATTATATAGTCCAAAATTACAATACACACAAGCAAGGCAAGGTATTATGGGTAACACGACAACCCTTGAGCCCGCCTTTATGTTGTATTTTTGTGGAGTGCTTTTCTGATCAGATACCAAAGTATTCACTGCCACATCTCTATTAATTTGGCCGCAAATTTCATGTCCTAATATCACAGGCAACGCAATTTTGCGATGACCATTTCTATATGCCCTAACGTCATATCCGCAAACCGCGCAAGCCTTAACTGTTAGAAAAACATCCGCTTCTGTTCTTTTTGGATACGAGCCTAGTGTCTCTATTGGATTACACCTAAAATCACAATATACTTCCTCATTGGCAATACTGCCGGGTCCGTGAAAAACAGCTGCACGCATTTTTACTTCTCCTTATTGTTCTTGTTCTCCTTCTTCATTGATGAAGTATGTTTTGTTTCAGCTTAGGTGACTGTAAACAATCAAACGAAAAGAGGATCACACACATTTTTATTATTGACGAGAAACAGACATATGTACTGTACGATCTTGACAAGGTTAATTGATCCACACATACATATGTATTCCCGTACAACCGATGACTATGATGCTATGTCTATAGCTGGCATCGAGGTTATAATTCAGCCTTCATTTTGGCTCGGCAGCCCAAGAACATCAGTTGGAACATTTATAGATTATTGGGAGCACATGATTAGCTTTGAAACCAAGAGGGCGAAAGAATTTGCCATAGAACATTTTGTATGCATTTCAGTGAACCCCAAGGAAGCAACACAAAGACCTTTAGCACTAGATGCAATGGATGCCATGATCAAATACCTAGACAGAGAAAGAGTAGTCGCAGTAGGAGAAATCGGTTATAACATGATAAATGATCTTGAAGAAGAAGTCTTCATAAAACAGATGGATATTGCATCACAGAATAAGATGCTTATGACGATACACCTTCCCCACAATAATAAACTCGAAGGAATTAAAAGGATTGAGCGTATAGTAAAGAGTGATACATCTGGAAAATATGATACAGAGAAGATACTTGTAGATCATAATGTAGAAGAGACCATTTCAAAGACGTTAGAGATGGGCATGTGGGCAGGTCTTTCTGTGTACCCTGTCACAAAGTTATCCCCAGAGCGTGCAATGAGATTAATAAGAAAGCATGGCTCAGACCACATAATGATACATAGTGCTGCCGATTGGGGAGTTTCCGATCCATTAAGTGTTCCTCTCGTAGCAAGAGAGATGAGAAAAGACACTAAATTTAGCATATCTGATATCGAAAAAGTAACATTCTACAATGCATACGAATTTTTCAAACAGTCACAAAGATTTACCTGGAGACCATAAAGAAACCTTTCATATCTAACTAAAAACCACCAGCCAAACATGAAGCTTGCATTTAGTACTAATGCCTTCAAAAAATACTCCCTGGAAGAGTCAATCAGGTTAATCAAAGAGATAGGATACGAAGGTGTAGAGATCTTGTGTGATGTTCCACATGCCTATCCGCCGCAGCTTAAAGAAGAAGATATTCTTTCAATTGAAGAAACCGTTTCTGAAAACAAGATCGAAATCTCTAATCTTAATGCGTTTACACTCTATGCCATAACCGACGTATATCATCCATCTTGGATAGAAAATGACAGACAACTAAGAGGACTGCGAATTCAGCATACCAATAACTGTCTCAATCTAGCAAGAAAGATAGGTGCCAAGAACATATCAACTGAACCAGGTGGACCTATAGAGATGGGCAATCAAACTATTAATATTAATTATAACGGTAGCAGCGACAAGGGAAGTGGCCGATACCATATTCAAAGACTACAGGAGATCTTTATTGAAGGTATTGCCAAAAGTGCCAAAATTGCTGAAGAATGTGGTGTAAAAATACTTGTAGAACCAGAACCTGATCTCCTTATTGAAAATTCGGAGCAATTTTTAAGGTTCATTAAGAATATAGACTCAACCCATATTGGCCTTAACTTTGATATAGGACATTTTTTTTGCGTTAGAGAAGACCCAGCGGATTTAATTTACCGCTTGGCCGACTATATAGGACATTTTCATCTTGCGGATATAGGGCAGACAAGAGTGCATAACCATCTAATACCAGGGCAGGGCGCTATTGATTTTATTTCAATTTTCAAGGCCATTAATGGAATTAACTACAATGGGTTCGTAACGGTTGAGCTTTATCCGTACCAAGATGACCCAATGTATGCCGCAAGGGTGTCACATGAATATCTTACTAGTATTATTAGCAAAATCTAGCCTAGTCCCAACTATAGGATACAACTATTCCATCAAACAGAAAAACATTTGACCAACGAATCCACTCAAGTACAGTACAAGAAAATATTGTGCCATCACAATTGCAGATTCACCCTAGGGATGATACGTTGTTATTATTGTTATTATTTTTGTAAATCTGGTCGATTCAGATATGCAATCTATATGTACTTGTTGACTTGGCGATGATTGTTGTTAGCAGATTATTTACGGCTAGTTAGGTTACCCAACATATTTACTGTTCCATCAAATATTTTATCCGGCTACTTCACGTTAGTTACGCTGAATAGCGCTGACGCAGTACAATTGATTCTTTTAGTGACTTGTTCAATGCTGCTCTATACGTCAGGTTTAGTATTCAACGACTATCTTGATATTGAGACCGATCTCAAAGAGCGACCTTATAGACCGCTCCCTTCTGGAAGGATTTCTAAACGAATTGCATTTACAATTGCCGTATCATCGATAATATTTGCTAATCTGGTAGCTTACTTTGTGGCTGGTCGAACCGGCTTGGCCGTATCGGCTGTTATTTCGACTATCATTATTTCATATGATTATAACATAAAGAAAACAAAATGCGGTCCGATTGCCATGGGGTTAGCAAGATCCATTAATGTTGTCCTAGGAGCGAGCCCCGTATTGTATGTGATATTTCAGAATAACAATTTGTTTGCTAGGATGGCATTTATCTGTTTGTTAACATTTGCATATATATTCTCAATAAGCCTACTTAGCAGAAAAGAAGTTCAATCAGACGAGGATCAAAGAGATTTGCAAAAAACAATAAGAAATCTCCGAAAAACTGTTCTTATCTGTTTTTCCATTATTTTCTGCATAATTGGATCTCTCATCTTTTTAGTTCTTTTAGGATTTTTTAGTGTAGATCTCTTGTTTAATTTAGGATTATTTTCAGCGATCATTATTACTATTCTCTTTAGACAGGCTAGATTCCATTACTCATCTTCAAGTCTTCAGAACACCATAAAGAATATGGTAATTGCAATTATAGTATTTGATTCTATGTTTATCAGTGGAGTTGCGGGATTATATTATGGGCTGCCTGTTCTCACACTTTTACTTCCTGCAATCTTTTTGTCTAGAAGGCTCTACGTGACCTAGAATGGATGTATTTAATGAAGACATGATCAAAGAAACCAATCAATTTAAATGGCAGAACGGTATCAAGTGGCCGTACGATACAAAAGTGATAATTTCGTGGTAAAATATATCATTGTACTTGACATTGTTGGACTGGAACTTGGCCACCTCGAATCAAATCTATTGCCAAATGTTAGTGATATTGCTGCGCAAGGCGAAGCTGCTAAAATGACGCCGGTTTTTCCTGCGCTGACTTGCCCTGTTCAGAGCAGTATACTTTCAGGCAAGTATCCATCTCAACATGGGATAATAGCAAATGGATTGTATGATAGAACTAAATATGAGGTATCATTCTGGGAACAGTCAAGTAA
>JBKPMB010000157.1:0-7217 GCA_046731995.1 Thermoproteota archaeon
TATCAATATCGGCATATTAAATAACCTCTAAGGGAAATTGGTAATAAATTAATGCGCTTGGTAGTGGCAATAACAGGTGGCTCGGGCGTCATATACGCGATCAAAACGTTGGAAGTCCTGCAGAGCTTAAAAATTGAAACCCACCTAATTGTTAGTCGATGGGGTGAAAGAAATATCACCATTGAAACTGACAAAACGTTTGACTACGTTAAATCTCTTGCAAGGACTTATTACAATGTTGATAATATGGCTGCTGCAACGTCAAGTGGTTCTTTCCAATATGATGGCATGCTCATAGTTCCATGTAGCATGAAAACGCTGTCAAGCGTAGCAAACGGATATGAAGACAATCTAATATCTAGATCAGCAGGAGTATGCATTAAAGAATCAAGGAGACTTGTGATTGTCCCAAGAGAAACACCTCTTTCGAAAATACACCTTGAGAATATGATAAAGCTAGTCGAAACAGGAGTGGTAGTTCTGCCAGCAATGCCTGGATTTTACCACAAGCCCAAGTCAATTGACGACTTGATAATCCACATTGTAGGAAAGATTTTAGATCAATTTGGAATCGAGCATAATATATTTAGAAGGTGGGGAAGTGGAGCAAGCTAGCTAACTAACTAACTAACTAACTAACCAACCAACTAACCAACCAACCAACCCACATACTTCTGGAATAGCCATGAATCATTATTGATTTAGCTATAGTTGTCGTCGTCAAGGAGATGAATAAATACTATAATAATAATAATAATAATAATAATAATAATAATAATAATAACATGATAGAAACTTCAGAAGCTTTAGCTGGGAGCTGGAAAATTATTGTCTTCCCATAGTCGCATTCTATCCATTTTAGCTTTCCTTTTGGCCTCTTGTAGCATATTATAAACACTTTTGTGCGACTTTCCTTTTGAAAGCATAGTAACTGCATCAGAAGCAATCTTGATCTGATCAGATGTTCCGATTATTCCGACACTATGACCATATACTGAAATATAGGTGCCTGTCAGATCCTCTATAGTCCTTCTGGATTTGCCTTCTTCACCAATTATCCGACCTTTGATCCTCTCCATGGAATTAGAAGACTTACCTGCGTAGTCTCTTAGATCTATTAGTTGAAATGTGTCATCATTTCCATCAATTAGTCTGTATGCACGCCTAGGCGAAAATCCCTTGGAAATAGCCGTGATTACTTCTACTGCCTTGAAGGGTTCCATCTCTGTAGACATCTCCTTTGATTGCGAAGAAATTATTGCGTCACCGGTTTTACTATCTATCTCAATTAAGACATTACATCTGTCCTGAATTTGTCCTTTTACTTTACCATTCTTGCCAATAATCACTCCTATCCGATCTCGAGGAACCTTTACTACCTGCTGAAAACTCACTTGTTCTCACCTGTAACCCTGTGAATAGCTGATTCCATATCCAAAACCTTGACCCCTCGTTTTGTGAAAAAGGTGTTAATATTGGCAATGTCTCGCTTTAAAAATTGCTGCGAATTAGGCTGTTTAATATTTACTGACGAACCAAAATCAAACAATATGATATTGGCATTAGGGCACTTGAATATATTATATTCGGACAAATCCGCATGAACCAATTCTGCCTTTTGATAAAGCTTTGATATCTGCCTAATAATTTCTTTATAATCACTAGACGTCACATGATTGGAATTAACAAGAATAGGACAAGGTACGCCAGCATCATTGCCTATAAACTCCATCACTAGAATATTTTGGCGTACTTTAAGCGGAGCTGGCACACGTACTCCATTTTCATAAGCAGTTTGCAAATTTTTGAATTCCTTCTTAGCCCAAATGGATATTAAGTTTCGCGATCCTCTCTTGGTGTATGAAAAACGCGGATCGCCAGCTATGTATTGGAGACGCTTTCTAAATTCTGCACTAACAGTGAGGTAAATTTTTACTGACAGAAAATTTTGGTGATTGGCATCTAAAGCTAGGTATACTTTAGACTCTTTGCCCGATGCTAATGGACCTTTGATATAACCTAATACATTATGGTTAATCATGTCGTTTAGTACCATGAGAGTGGGCAGATTAAATACGTCGTCAAAAACACGATAGTCTTCAGATCTCTTTAAAAGAAATCTATTTTCATGCTCGTGTCTATATAATCTTCTATGTATTTTGTCCATTACTTTTTGTTGTTGAGCGGTAGCCTCCTTTTCTTTGATTTCTTCAAACAAAAGTATATTATAATCTGCTACGCTTCCTAGGTTATTAATATTTATGACAAAACTTGAAGATCATCAAGAATGGAACACCTGAAATTCTCCTTATGCTCCTTTCTTTTGCGAAGTTCAATCGTATCGCCTCGCTTACAATTCTTTCTCCAACCAAATTGGCAATAGAGCATGTTCGTAATAGTTCTTCGGCTTGGATAGCTTCGATTATCTCCTGTTGAAAATATTCCTTTGTTATGTCGATTAGAAGTTCTCCCTCCTGCAATCTTGTTCCTATTAATTCTATGTCACATATGTTAATCATGAGCGACCCTTGGTATTTAGTAGTCCTAATGGCATATCGGTTGCTATTTATTTCGTTATCAGACAACTGCGATACATGTCTTAGTAGCCGAAAAATAAATAAGTATATTGTATTGAATTTTGTTGTATTTTTAATTAAAACGTAGACATAACATATCTACATCTATTTTTGTTTGTGGTTATTTTTGCGTCTTCGAGACCAAGGAAAAGATATGTCGCTGTGTGAAATCGCAACGGTTATGAACGCCTTAGCGGCGATAATCTGATCCTGAGCATCACCCTTACTGATTATACCGATGTTGGGGGCTGCACAATGTTCCCATATTTCAAAATGATAATTTGATTTAATATCTATGTGCAACGTCATTTTTATTGATTTGAGACGCTTTGCGAAACCAGAATTTCCTAAACTGTTAATTAGATGTGCATATATATGAAAAATAATAATAATGGCTACAGCTTCAAATCCCAGACGCTCTAGTCCATCTTCGAAAGAATATCGCTGCAGTATATGCGGCAAAGTTTTTGATAGCGCTGAAACATTGAACTCTCATAAGAGAATTGACCACAGCCAAGAAGGTTATCATCCACCTGCAGGAGTAGGTTAATCGTTGTCATATATGTGCCTGGAAAACATTCTTGTTTGAGTAAACGGCCATGCTAAGTCAAGCTATGCAATTTCTATCTATCTATCTAAGTTATCGTATCACTGCTTAGATGTGTTATTTATCATTGTAGCTGTTTTGGAAAAGGCATTCTATCTCTACCTAGGCCTGTACAAGGTATCTATATACTATTGGATAGATGCCATTAGATTTATCTTTTTGTCATTGTTAGGTTTAAGAAATGAATCTAAGCACGTCGATATCACTTTGCTTAAAGTATTATTTATTTAAACCTGTTATCTTGGTCTATCGGTTGCAAACTGACTGACTGACTTGCATATGCAAAAACGTTTAGTTCGGTAGCAGGATGATTATTATTATTATTTTACTACGACCTGTTCTGTCATCCATGGATGAAGAATGCGTAGGTAGTCATATGTCCCTGGCTTTTGAAGAGTGAGGTTAAATGTGTTTCCTGAGCCTGGGTATAATTGTTCTTGTCCTTTAGGGAGGATCCATCCTGAATTTACATATTTCTCAGTACCACTGAATGTATTTTTTGTGCTTGGTGGCGTAAACATTTTCACATTACCTTGCGAATCAATAATTGTCGGAATATATGATCTTGCATTAAGAGCAATCACAACGCTCTTACCAGGCATCATAACTGGCTGATTATTAGAACCCGGCGGTATGGGTGTAAATTGTGTTCCGTTTGGGACGCCCAATGTAGAAACTACTACTGTCGTAGTTTTATTATATAATACAAAAGTAACTGTATGTGGTTCTCCTACTGCTGTTGGATTGACCCATGTTATAGATTGGCCTGCCGTGATCTGAACCTTTTCCGGTATGAATTTAGTTAATGGGGCTATGGCATTTCCTCCTCCTGCTTGAACTTCGATCATTTGCTGTGCCTGTGCAGTAGAAAAAGAAGCTATTGGGCTATGTGGAGCAGCAATTGGTAAAGTTGCTGCTATGCATACCACTAGTCCTGCTATGATAGTTACAGTTACAATTACAATACCGAAATTGGAACTTCTAAGTGCTTTAAATGGCATTGCCGTGAGTATAATTATCAAGTTTATAAGATTCTATACAATAATTCTTACGGTGGTATTATTTATGATCGCTTCATTTTTTTTCGCGTTCTTATTTTTGTTCTATCCGGTCTTCATCATAGTCAGGTTCTTTTGATTGTTATTGTTGGATTATCGCATATTAAGTCTGCTATTTATAATTCACCTACTTAAGGAGTGACTTAGGTACCCTACTAAAATCATCCTGAAGAGCACGATGAAATCTAGTAGAATCACCTTTAGTTTTTACTATCTTCTTTAGATACATTTCGCCAGGCAAAAGTGCCAATCCCGAAACATTTGTGCCAATACAATATCTTCAAGCTGCTCATTCATTAGATGAATGCCTGCAAATAGTCCAAATTCTCCAGCATTTGAAACCGCTATTAACTACGGATCGGAAAGGAAAGGTAATTCGCCAAGCATACACCATTTGAATGGAATGGTCCACAGAGAACTAGGCAAAAGCAACAATGGTATCTTTTTTATTATTATTATCAGAAAACCTTGTTTGTCATTTTTTTATTCTATTGTTCATTGTCACCTACAGTAGCATTGGTAAGCAGTGGACGCTTCATAGACTAATATGCTCTTCTACTTTTGCATCGAGTGTAGAGGCTAATCTTATTATATCGGCACGAAAAGGATTGAGATAGGGATTTAAATCCTGGCATCAACAATTGCAACCGCTATAGCAACGATTTTGACGATGTCTATAGTACTATCAGTTGTAGTAGTGGCTATATTGCCTGGTCAACAAGCAAGTGCTAAACAATGTAAAGGTAATAATGATAATAGTTGTAAACATGATCAGGACAACTCTGAAAATCATCATGATGATTCTAGTACAAATAGAAAAGACAAAATACCTTTTAGATTACCATTCCCTTGATACTTCAATATGTGTTTTCTTACCTTGTAGGCAAATGGTTATTGATAATGAGTTCATATTTTCTCATAAATATTCAGTCTTACCTTTAACATCTAAAAGCTTTAACTTAGTTCGCATGGTAAAATCATAAGAAAATAGGCATATTGAGCATCATTCAAAGGTCATTTTCCTCTTAATAGCAGTACCTTTTTTATTGCTATCAAAGGATAGTTGGATCAGACAGTAAATTTTACGCGTAATAGTAGAGCTAAGCAAGCATGACATGTGTATATATATGCATATATGTACATTAACTAGCACATATATAGGACATCAGCCCTGGCTTGAATTATATAAATATAAGGTCAAATAATACTTATTAGGTTGACACAGAGCGATAATCTTCACAAAAACAAAAAAAAGATAACAAAAAAGGGAATACTTTTAACAGCCCTGCTTGTGGCAGGAGTTATCGGAGCAAGCTTCCTTGTATATCTTCTACCAGGATGACCAATCAATCAATCAACAGTATTTCATATGACAAAAAAAGAAAAGTAATGCAAAGCTTATCTTTACTACGAATATACGCAATGCGATTTGATTTGACCACTAGAATATATGACTTAGTCATTTTTCTGAGTATATGAAATTTCCAGACTAGAAATTATTTGCCCTTGTATAAGCATACAAACTATGAATTGCTTGAAATCTAATGCAAAAATTTTTAAAAGCAATATATTGTCTATTGTGTTTGTTATAAAATATGTGTGCACATCATGAAAAACAGCAAGAACCCCATGGGTACGGCAATCTTACTATAGTCGCATTGACAATACTAGTCATGGGGCTGTCGCTTGCTGCTGTTATTCTTCTTTGGATATGGTTTGGACATGTTGGGCCTTCTTACTCAGAGAATACTTTAGCACAGCAACAAAAAGCCCTAAGACAACAATATGGTTTGCCATATAAACCAATTATAACAGATCCAGCCACACTACAAACTCCGCCCTCCCTTAGAAATTCGGCCAATGGAAATAGTAGTACTAACTCTCCTAGTAGTAGCAGCAATAGCAGCAGTAAATAAATGTAATTAATTATCTTTTTTTCTATATATGTATTTTTACCATATAATAGTAATTTGCTGTCAAGGTATGATGTACTGATATATAGGATTAATTTTTCAGTTAATGACTCGATGTAGGTATGTTCATATATTTGGAAGGCATATTTGTATTGAGATGTTATCTAACGAATATGGTTCAAAAATCGGAAAAAAGCGGTGGCACGTATATCTAAAGAAAGAAAACCAAAATAGCAAGACATTTGGAGCTAATAATAAGTATCTTGGTATTATAGCTATTATTATTATGTCGGTCATCAAATTTATAATACGCATTATGGAAAACATTCAGCCCAAAAGAAAATACAAGATAGAGAAAGTCTATGTCGAATAGTTGCGTTACCTAGCTTTAGAACGTTTTTGTAATAAATAAATAATTTTAGATGTCATACTAAACGCCTCTATACCGTCGCAATCCAATAAGAGCTTTTGATATTTCTCATATCATTTTCAAATAATAAAAGATATTTGGTAGACTTTTTAAGTAATGATTAATTCTGCTTATCTCTAATCTGCCCGTGACGGCTCAGTCAGTAGTACGATAAATACTTTATACAATTCGTAATGAATGTTTTATTATAAGAATTTTTATAGTACTTGTATCTGATGATACGCTGTTGGTTGGCCTCTTGTCAGACGAAGATCTTCAATCGGAGGCTAGGGAGCTAAAATTAATTAGTGATGCACTCGCAGTAACAAATGAGAAGCTTGAATTAAGGACTAGAGAATTGAACGAGACAAACAAGATGCTATTTGAATCACATCATAAGCTTGCAGAAATAAACAACGAGCTTGCATCAGCAAACAAAAGATTAGCACTGACCAACAAAAGATTTGTGGAAGTAACTAAAAAATTAGCAGACTCAAATAAAGAATTACGTTTAGTCAACGAGAAGATAAAAGAATACAACAGTATGAATGCGGACTTTATTAATAAGGCAGCTCACGAAATTAGGACTCCTATACACAACATACTTGGATATTCAGAATTGTTGCTAATGGAATTTGAAAACGATACAACAAA
>JBKPMB010000158.1:0-10348 GCA_046731995.1 Thermoproteota archaeon
TCTAGAACCAAGAGAAGGGATTGGAGGACATTGTCTACCAAAGGACACTAAAATGTTCTTACAATCTTCCAAGACTATAAAGAGTAAAATATTAACAGCTGCTGTGGAAGTAGATCAAGACTATAGAAGATATAGACAGGCAAGAGTAGTAAGTAGAAAATCCATATTATCTCCATCTTTATCATCATCATCATCATCATCATCATCACCACCATCACCATCTTCTAATTTTGCAGAAGACTATACTCAACTGAAAAATAATAATAATAATAATGATGATTGACTGGTGTATAAGAAATTATGCGCGAAAAGCAACCCGTATTGGTATTTGGTGCTCATCCTGATGATATAGAAATTGGCATGGGAGGTACAGTAGCTAAGCTAAATGGCATAGGCTATGACGTTAACTTGGTAGTTGCTACCCTTCCAAATTTTGTTAAAACGGATACAAAGGAACAACGACGAATGGAAGCAATAATGTCTGCAAAGGTCATGGGATCTAATGAACCAGAATTCTTGGATCTGTCAGCCGATGAGATTGTATTTGGTCGCAGATTTGTTACGTTGATAGATGGAATTATTCGCAAGCATAAACCAGAAGCAGTCTTTACTCAGTGGATGGGAGATTCACATCAGGACCATCAAGCACTTACTAGAGCAGTAATATCTGCATCACGTGATTTAAATAATCTCTTTATGTATGAAACCACTATACCGGGAGGAATCACTGAAAGTGCCTTCAGACCTCAGATGTACGTTGATATCAGCGAAACAATAGAGGTGAAGAAAAATGCGCTTAATTGCTTTGATTCTCAAAAAATTCGTTGTGGCGATCTATGGATCGATGCAATAGTTGGAAGAAGCATGTACAGAGGCTATCAAATGAATACAAAACATGCAGAGGCATTTGAAGCAATCAAAATTATGAAATGGTAATATTGGATTATCTTGTCACACTATGAATGAATTTACTAGAATTTTTCTTTTCATATTCCGTGATTTGGGACTCAAATTGTAAAGTCGTTTCTATTTCATCTAAGCCTTCAAGTAATGCCTTTTTTCTGTAGCTATCTATTTCAAAATGCATGACCTTATAGCAGGCGTTTACCTGCTGATTAGATAAATCAATCTCCACTTCTACATTTTCCGAATTTCTGAATAAGTATTCAATTTCTTCATGATTCAAACTAACTGGCAAAAGGCCATTCTTGAAGCAATTGTTGTAGAAAATATCAGCAAACGATTCTGCGATTATTGCCTTGAATCCATAATCCCTAATAGCCCATGCAGCATGTTCTCTCGAACTTCCGCTTCCAAAATTATCTCTTGTAAGCAATATTTCTCGTCCTGCATACTTTGGATCATTTAGCACAAACCCTCTCCTCTGATTTCCATCTCTGTCAACTCTTAGATCATAAAATAAGTATTTTCCAAAATCTGTTCTCTGGACTAATTTGAGAAACTGTCTAGGAATTATTTGATCTGTATCTATATTAGATCTATCAAGAGGAATTACTTTGCTCTTGATATTTCTAAAGACTTCCAATTTTACCACCATTTTATTATAACCATTCTCTCACATCTACAAAGTGGCCCTCAATTGCAGCAGCAGCAGCCATAATAGGACTTACTAGATGAGTTCTTCCTCCGCTGCCCTGACGTCCTTCAAAGTTACGATTTGAAGTACTTGCACAACGTTCACCAGGAGCAAGAATATCTGGATTCATTCCAAGACACATGCTACAACCAGATTCACGCCATTCAAAGCCAGCAGACTTGAAAACCTTATCTAGTCCAAGCATTTCTGCTTGCCTTTTTACTTGTTGTGAGCCTGGCACTACCATTGCCTTAACTTTGTGTGATACACTTCTTCCTTTAGCAACAATTGCTGCTTCCATTAAATCTTCTAATCTGGAGTTAGTGCATGAACCAATAAACACTCTATCAATCTGGATGTCGGTAATAGGAGTCCCAGGTTTCAATGCCATGTAGTCTAATGCACGTTTTGCTGCTTTTCTTTCATTTTCATTCCCTCTTGCAAAGTCATCGGGATAAGGGACTATATCTGTAACGTCTACTACCATTGAAGGATTAGTGCCCCAGCTGACCTGTGGTGCAAGCTCATTGACGTTAAATGTAATGACTCTGTCATACTGTGCATTAGAATAATACTTCAAATTCTCACGCCAGAAATCAACCATATTTTCAAACTGTTTACCAATTGGAGCATATCTACGCCTTCTAATATAATCAAAGGTCTTTTCATCAGGATAAATAAGACCTGCCCTTGCTCCAGCTTCAATAGACATATTGCAAATAGTCATCCGCTGTTCTATAGAAAGGTCCAAGATTGTTTCTCCTCTGTATTCTATAACTGTACCTGTTCCACCTGTAGTTCCTATATTTCGAATTATTGAAAGTATTATGTCCTTAGCCGTAATAGCATGTATATTTTTGAGTCTTCCGGTAACGTTTATCGCAAAAGTTTTTGGTTTGTACATCCACAAACATTGAGTAGCTAAAACATGCTCTACTTCACTCGTACCTATACCAAATGCAAATGCGCCAAATGCACCATGAGTAGAAGTGTGGCTGTCCCCACATACAATGGTGGTTCCTGGAAGAGTAATTCCTAGCTCAGGACCAATAACATGCACTATGCCTTGATCTGGACTATTAATGTCAAACAGTGTAATACCAAATTCTTTGCAATTTTGCATTAATGTTTGAATCTGCATAGAAGAAATTTGATCAACTATCGGAAGTGATCTGTCAGTTGTTGGTACATTATGATCCATAGTTGCAAATGTTAGATCTGGGCGCCTAACTCTTCTGCCATTTAAACGCAATCCATCAAATGCCTGTGGAGATGTAACCTCGTGCAACAAATGGCGATCTATGTATATTAATGATGGACCACCGTTGTTACCAATATCTCCATTTTTGATATGAACTACATGGCTGTCCCAGATCTTCTCAAATATTGTATTTGACATATTGTTATTGCTTCTTTTTAATTGATTAATGACACAAATATAATTATATGCCAAAATCAGTCCTCATTGGCAATGCTTAAATTTAGTATTGAGTATGGTATGCACAGTATATATGTATAATCAGAATAATAATGGTAACTATCAGGAATATAACAATATTGCAGAGCAGATAAAGAAAGGGACTACTACGTGTGCGCTCACTTGTATAGATGGCGTAGTACTTGCTGCTGATACAAGAGCAAGTGCGGGTCTATTTATTGCTGATAGACATGTAATGAAAATTCAGAAGGTTGACAGACATCTTGGTATGACGATTGCAGGCGGTGTAGCAGATGCTCAAAATTTAGTAGATATTATGCGATACAATGCAAACATCTACAGAATATCTAACAGAGAGTTAATGCCAGTAAAGTCAGCAGCAAGACTTTGTTCTAATGTATTGTTCAATCAGAGATACTTTCCATACTACGTACAGATTATTGTTGCAGGATATGATAACAAAGCTGGTGGGCAGATCTATAATATTGATTTATTTGGTTCAATGACAAGTGAAAAGTTTATTTCTACTGGGAGCGGCTCTCCAGTAGCTTATGGTTATCTTGAATCTGAATTTAAGGAAGGTTTAGGCGTAAATGATGCTTATAAAATAGCTATACATGCAATTGCAGCGGCTATTAGAAGAAATGCAGGAACTGGTGATGACATTAATGCTGTTATCATAGATAAAGATGGTTATCGCGAATTATCTAAGGAAGTAAAACAGTCTGTTGGGGCAGTATACTAAAATATTTGATTTACGTACTTTAAAAAACATGTATTTATTCACGATGACACCATTATTATTTATTCATTTCACCGAATTTTTGTAAATGTAATTACTTTGAGTCTGAGTAATGTCTAAGTATGCAGGTCTCTATAAATAGTTCTAACAATGTTTTAATTCTATATATGATCTAATCTTATTGTTGCTTACTTTATGATCCGATCCTATTAAGGCGGATCATAATTGCTAAACCTATATTTATGATGATGTAGGCAGATTAGAAATTGATGTCATATATTTCATGTATTTAAAGTAATACATGCTTATTCCGCTGATAAATCCCAATAGTTAGCGTCTTTAAATTCTTCCTTTGGCTTACCTAATGCTTTCCACTCTTTAAATGATTTTGAATACAGCTTTACATTCTTTATTCCAGCCAATTTTAATGCATAGTATGTTAGGCCAGATAATGTTCCAACACTACCACAATATGTAATGACTTCGGAATCAGCCGAAATTCCTCTGTTATCAATTAGCCTTTTTATTTCTTTAGAATCGCGAAGAACGCTACTACCATTGGCTAGTCCTATCATGGTATAGGGGATATTTTTAGCTCCAGGAATGTGTTCGGTCAAAAAATTCAAGCGTTCTCTAGAATCTATCAATATTTTATTAGGCTGTTCCTTTGCAATCTCTACATAAGATGCATCTGCATGAATATCGTGATTTACATTTAGTGAATGTTGCGCTTTTGGAAAAGTATTGATCTTCCTTTCAATTTCCAGCCCGCTACTTTTCCATTGGCTAAATGCCATTTCCAACAATGCAGTGTTATCATGACCAACATATTGAAAAGTCCATGCTACTCGAGCCGCTAAAGCACCAAACGTGTCATCATATACTACAACAGGCATTTTATCGGATATTCCTAGGCTCTCCAAACATTCTACTATCTCTGACGGTGTATTCTTTGCTAATAATTGCGCAAGTGGTAGTGAAACTGCGGTTGGAATATGTTCTCTTTGGTATTCTTCTGTCTTCCGTACATCTACTACACGAACCATATTTTTCCTTATTAATGTACGTAATGCATCTGCATCACATATGACAGATAACTGAAAATTGTCATTATCACTATTATTATTATTATTATTATTATTATTTCTAGCTATTATGTTATTTTCCCATCTCCATGATTGCCTTTCATTTTTGGGGATTTTATATTTTTATCCTTGGTAGTAATTTTTTATGCCGCGCATTCTCCTCTTGCAGTCTTTGCACTAAATTTCGTATCGGTACCATAATCAGTATATAATTCTGGATCCTGATCTATAGAAGGTAGCTGTGCAACTGGAGTGAGTATTGCCTTAATGTTTTCAATATTCTTTACAGTCCCAGTTCCCTCTCCTTTAATGATTATATTTATCCATTGATTCAATGTCTCTGAACCGTGTTTCTCTTGTCTGTATATTTCAATTATCTTACGAATTGTATCTATCACACGCTTCGCTGGTATGCGCATTATTGGACGACCTAATTCTCCATGCTCTCCCGCACTTCCACCAAATAGCATTGTATATGTAGGAGCCATTGCCGTACCTATTCTTGATGCACCACCAAAGAATCCAATTGTAGCTATTTCGTGCTGTCCACATGAATTTGGACAGCCGCTGATCTTGATTGTGGAATCTCTTAGGCTGTCGTCTGTATCAATCCCTAATTCCAGTAAGTTGCGCTGTACTTCTTTTGCCAGTCTATGCGAGTTTGTGATTGCTAAATTACATGATGTAGTTCCAGAACATCCAACCGCTGATGCTATCGTTAATGCTCCAGGATTTGCTAGACCTATAGATGCTAACCTGTTATAAAATTCAGGTATGTCATTAGCTTTAACATAACGTATTGCAAAGTTCTGATGTGGCGTATTTCTTGCAGTCCCCTCTGCGGAAAGGTCACGAATTATTCCAGCTAATACTCGGAGCTGATTTGCGGTAATATCACCTGCTCCCAGTGTTACAAATATTGTAAAGTAGCCTTCTTGTTTTTGTGCAATGACATTGGTATGTATCCATCGTTCATAAGCTGGACTTTCTATATTGACCTGTTCATTTAAAATTGGTATTTTTATTATTCTATGTACTTTTTTTGGCAATCGTATATCTTCTTCGTTTGCAGGTTTAACGTCAAAAAGTCTTATAGTAGATGCAGCAGTAGTCATTTCTACTATTGGACGCTCCTTGAGCACCATCCTTTGGAATTTATCCCAACCCATCTCATGTACCAAATAGCGCATTCTATTTCTAGCCATGTTTTCACGATTGCCATGTCTATCAAATAGTCTGATAGTAGCCATACTTGTTGAAAGTAATTTGTTCTCGGGTGTAAAGTCCTCTAATAGATGACCTATAAACGAAGCTGCGCCAAGACCACCGCCGAGGTATATTTTAAATCCTCTTACGCCATCCTTGATTGAAGGTACCAGACCAATATCTGCAATCCTTACAAGTCCATGTTTGTCGCAACAAGCAAAATTTATCTTGAACTTACGTGGGAGGTTTTGGCACATGGGATTTCTGATAAAAAATTGTGCAATTGCTTTAGCATACGGGGTAGCGTCAAATGCTTCGTCTGGACATATGCCAGCCAGATGGCTACACATCACATTTCTAACAGTGTTACCACATGCCTCTCGCGTAGTAAGGCCAACTTCAACTAGACCCCTCATTACTTCACTAACGTCTTCAAGCTGTACCCAGTGAAGCTGGATATTCTGACGAGTAGAGACATGAGCTGAGCCAATTGAGAAAGCTTCTGATAAACTAGCAATCTTCTCAAGCTGCTCTGGAGTAATTTCACCACTTGGAACCTTGATTCTAACCATGCTATAATTCATATGTAGTCTAGAACCATATGCCCCATGCTGAAGTCTAAATCTACGGAAATCATCTTCTGATAATTTGCCCTGCCTGAAAAGTTTGACTTTTTGAGCGAAAATTTCGGTTTCCTCCTCTCTACCCCATTTATGAGCAGATTTTTGAGATGAAATATTGGTTTGCTTGGAGTTAGCATTAACGTTAGATTTCTTCAATATGTATATACTCCGGAGTACAAAACCTTATATCTCTTATGGAAGGAGGGGATGTTGGTATATATACACGGAAACAGCGGCAAAAATTACCAGCTTGTTATATATTGCGATCTCGAAGCAAGTTTCCATTAAGCCAATAGTAGTAGCCTATGCTTTGAATTTCATAGCACATACGAGTCCAAATAAATGCATATGCGATAATGGCAAATCATGTATCTTCGTTATCTATTTCCTTAACCATCTTACCTTTTGCCATAGGGATAATTTTGAGCCTTGCTCCGTGGAATTCCTTTTTTAACTGTTTACCACCAAAAGCTCTATCTAAGAATATTGCTAGTGCCGCAATTTCCGAATGTGGCTGGTTTCCAATTGCAACATTATAGTCGACCAGATCATACAAATCTCTTGGAACTTTTTCTGCGCCAATAATTACAAGAATCTTGTCCTCTTTTCTTAGTTGATTTATTGTATCTTCTACATTGATACCATACATAGTTAAAAGGACTGCCTTTCCGCCTTCTTTCTTCCATTTACTGACCATCTCTCTCCAATTTTCGATAATTTCAATCGCAAAATCAGATCTTCCACCCCATCTTTGAATGACTTCTTCTAATGTCTCTTTTATAGAATTATCTACATCTGTCATGTACATTCTATCACTACCAAATGCTCTCGATACTAAAGCTGCATGTGTAGTTACACGATCATCCCGCAATAACCTATGCCCTATTCTAAGAACTGATATTTTCATTACTATTTGCTAGATCACTTCTTCTACTGTTTTATTCCCATTCCCATTATCATCGAAGACTAGTACGAGTACTAAATTTCTTAACTGAGCGATGTTTAAGCCTGTCTTTGCAGACACTGACAGAACATGTTTTTTAGAATCCAAAATGCCAAGACACAGAGACTTGTTAATTGCATTATCGTTGCTGACCAGATCGGCCTTGTTTAATAAGTATATGACTCTTGTCATCGGAACTTCAAGTTCATTCATTAGGCTAATAGAGCTGCGTAACTTCCTTGCTACGTCATCTATTGGCTCACTTATGTCAAGTACAAGTAATATAAGAGCAGAATGTGTTAGCTCATGCAAGGTCGATTTGAAAGCATCAATCATATATGCTGGAAGCTTATTTATGAAACCCACTGTATCTGAGACCAGTATTTTTCTATGATTTAATTTTAATGCTCTGGTAGATGTTGTTAATGTTGTGAATAACCCTTGTCCTGTGATTTTTGTTTCCCCTGTTAACCTGTTGAAAAGAGTTGTCTTTCCTGCGGAGGTATAGCCAGCAATCGAAACCGTAGCCAGCCCTGCCCTTGACCTCTGTGCTCTATGAAGAGATCTTCTCTTCTCCTCCTTCTCCAACTTGTTCTTTAGAAGTGCTGCTCGTTTATTGATATCTAAAAAGTAAACATCAGCATCATACTTACCCATGCCAAAAAAACCCGGCTGCTCGCCCTTTTTTGCAAGTCTTACCTTTTCTCTTGCCCTAACCATATCATATTGAAGCTGTGCAAGTTTGATCTGAATTCTGGACTCTGCGGTACTTGCTCTATGTTCGAAGATCTCTAAAATCAGTCGCTCTCTATCAATAATTTCGACCTGACAAAGAGTTGCTAAATTATACTGTTGGGTAGGCTTCATTACCTCATCGAAAATGATTACTTCTGGTTTCAATTGTCTTACTAGTTCTTTTACCTGTTCAGCCTTTCCACCTCCAATGCCATATTTCGATCTTGTTATATGTCGTTGACTCACTATTTTTTCGATATGGTATCCTGCAGTATCTGCCAGAGAAATTGCTTCCTTTATGGTATCTTCATAAGGGTATGTAATCAAGATGGCCTTCTTGTGATTTGAGATCATGTTATTCCTCTTCGATACTTACATACAATTTAATTCCTAGAAATCTTTCCAACTTTTTTGCAAGTATTTCATCAGGCTTTAATGAACCTGTTTCAAATTTTTTTAATAATGTTGCCTTTTCATTCATCTGTATTCCTAATTGTTCATGTGTTAGACCTTTTTTCATCCTAGCTTCTCTAATCAATTTTGTAAATTCAGGGCTAAGTATTGTATCGTCTGTCATCTTAATCCTAGAGCCGGCCTTTTTTGGACTGGGTTTATTGATCATTTTGCTTTTGGGAGCCGCAGATGGCACATATGGTTTTCCACGCCTAGAACATGCATTACAAACATTGAATACCGTGCCATCAATCAAAACTGCTCTTTTAATATCCATTATCTTACGACCACACAGCTCACAAAATGATGACATATACAGTATTTTTTCACTTAATGTAAATTTAGTCTTTTCTGGCTTGGGAGCAATGCCAACTAACTGACTAATTCATTATTAATCATATACGCTAGTATCAATATACACGTTATTTATTTACTTATTACTTATTAGTATAAGTCAGCATTAAATGTATAATATATTAAAATTCACGTTTATATGTATATGTTCATAAGTAATATTGACAGGAATTTGCTGAAAATATGTGTTTATAATTAGGTTATATGCTTATAACACATCTTTATATGTTTCGTCCTGATTGAGTTATGAGACTGACATAATAAAATTGTCAATGCCACGAAAAAGAAAATATCCAGTTATTATCAAGCAACAACAACAACAGCAGCAGCAGCAGTACTATCAGCAGCAAACCAACATGATGAATGATCCTCTGCTTGATACAAAAATAGAGGATCTTACAAATCGAACGTGGTGATATTATTAGTGATGTCGATGATAAAATTGTCATACCAGACTCGAGCTATAGTCTTGGACATTCCGATAGGTGCGCTTGCAGGAATTGCAACGTAAAAGGTGACAAGTGGTTTATGTAAGCATCCACAGTATTGTAAAGCTGGAAGTCGCTCAATAAAACAAAATTTGGAGGTGACAAAAAGACAAAATGAGTAGTTTAACATGCAGACTGTGCAATCAGCCAATCACATTTGATAACAAACATATCAGTCAGAGAACTGGAAAGAAGATACCGTTAGACGTAGCAACTAACGAACTACATGATTGTCCTGTGCGGAGAGATCAGCCGCAGCGGACAGCACCAAGAAAAGCGATATCATCGATGTAACCTCCTTGTTTGTTAGATCTATATTGTTGCAACTATACTTTTGATCTCTTGTGTATTTATTAACTATACTTTGAATAGTGTTGCTTATGAGTAAACAAGATGAAACAGAAACAACTACGCAAAAAATCACTCCCCATCTGTGGTTTGAGGACAATGCAGAAGAAGCAGCAAAATTTTATACATCTATTTTCAAAAACTCAAAAATAATAGATATTACCCATTACGGAGAATCAGCTGCAGAGGCATCCGGAAGACCAAAAGGAAGTGTAATGACTGTGACCTTTAAACTTGAAGAACAACAATTCACCGCCTTAAACGGAGGTCCAACCTTCAAATTCTCGCCAGCAATATCGTTTCTAGTAAGCTGCGAGACTCAGCAAGAAGTAGATA
>JBKPMB010000159.1:0-3686 GCA_046731995.1 Thermoproteota archaeon
GTGGCATTGGATGCACTACGTAGTATGGAAGAAAATGCCACCAGAAGAAAATCTCTTATATGGTTTTCTTCTAACAGATCAATTTTTAATTTTATTGTTAGCAGCTCGTAAATGACATTTTTGTTAAACCATTTTAGAACATTAGGATTTGGTATTTTGGCCATTAAGTAATTATTATTATCGATCGATTCCGGGCCTTGAAGGTTAAAAGTTGAGGTGTTATTATTATATTCACGACTAGCACGTAATTTAAGAATATCTTCCCTTATCGATATACACACAGTAGAAATTCTTTTCAAATCGGCTTCCTGGATATTTGTGATTTTTACTTTTGCTACTAGACATGCTAAGGGATTGATATCTACACCTATTGCACGCCTGCCCAGAATCTTAGACTCGACCAAAGTTGTTCCACTTCCAACAAAATTGTCCAATATTAGATCATTTCTGTTGGTAAGGTTTGAAATCAAATAACGAGGGATCTGTGGAATGTATTTTGCAGAGTACGGATGATAGCTATGTGTAAGGTATCTCGTACTTGCATCCTTAGATTCCCAATCTAAACTATCAAGATTACTGACTTTTGTTATATCAGTTTGCAATAGGTTGCTGTTGTTTTTTATTCCTAACTTTGATCTCGTATTTTGCATCTGAATCTATGCTCCTGCTGTTCCAGTTTACTTTATCTTTTATAATCTCAATATACTCTGGGTTGATCTCATATAGAATTGAATTTCGTTTTTGATCTCTTGCCGCTTTCATGGTGGTGCCGCTACCACCAAAAGGGTCAAGAACGAAATCATTTTCAAAGGTATACAGCTTTATTAGTCGTTCAGGTATCGCATATGGGAATGGTGCAGGATGCCCTTTTGTAAATGAGATTGGCATATCCCATACACTCCATGCCACCTGTTTTATGAATTCTTCAGATAGTTTGTTTTTATCCGTAAGGTTTACCCGCAGACTGCCATAGTTCTGGAATATGAGTATATATTCATGCATTATATTTAAATTAAAAAAACATGGATATGGTTCTGTTTTTAAAAATTTGGTCACTCCTCTTTGCCATAGCCCTTGCGTACCCTTTGGTTTTATCCAGATTATTTCTTTCTTAAATGTGAAGTTAAGATCTTCCATAATTTTCTGGACATCTACATTAATCGCCTTCATTCTATCATTTGATATAGCTGTCCCTATGTTAATACAAACGAATCTTCCCGGCTCCATTACCCTCTTTACTTCTCTAAGGACCTTTTGAATTTGATCCAAATACTCTATATATGCTCGTTTTGGATTTAATTCACGGCTACTTCCATATCTCTTGAGATTCCAATATGGAGGCGAGGTGACTACAAATTGAATGGAGCCAGATTCAATTTCTGGCATGTAGCTTGAGTCTCCAATAATTAAAGTATGTTTATTCAAGCTAATGTTAAATTATATGCAATCTCATTTATAAAAATAAGAAAAGATTCTATGTAAACAATCTAGTTCTGATATTATATGAGTATCTGCTATTCTTATACTGTTTAGCGAGAAGCTCTTATAATTATCAATTATTTATGGGAGATAAACATATATCCGATGGCCTGTAACCACCTGACCTTATTTGTATGAGCGCTTCATTAGTTATTGATGATCTACGATCTATAATCTCAAAAAGCAGAGATACAAAATATATTGAAACTCGTTATCTATTAAGAGTCACAAATGAGGTGAATTTTAGTAATGGGGAGCTAGAGACAATCCGCACCGTGCATAACTCTGGGTGCGGAATACGGGTTCTAGTTGATGGTTGCTGGGGTTTTAGCAGCACAAATAACGTATCAAGAGATGCATTGGTTGACTCCACTGCCAAAGCAGTCTCAGCAGCAAGAGTGCTTGCCGAAACTAAAAAGAACAAGGTGACGGGACTTGCGCAATATGACGTTATAAGGGGAGTGTTTAAGACAAAAGTAAATACAGACCTTGACAGTGTTGACATTGAAAAGAAAATAAAAGTTGTACAAGATAGTGAACTGCACGCTAGAAAGTATTCAGAATCTATAAAATCAGCTTCCTGTGTGTACCATGAAATATTAGATCATAAGATTATAGTTAATAGTGATGGCACAGAGGTAGAAATTTATGATTCTAAACCCGAATTTAATGTTGTGTCTGTAGCTCGTATGGGAACTGAAAGTGTAACTATATCGGAAGGAGTTGGAATTACCGGTGGATGGAATGATTTATTTCAAAAAAAAGACCCTATTGAGTATGCTACTTTAGCATCTGAGAAAGCGACTAAGTTGCTCGGAGCAAAACACGTACGTGGTGAGAAAACAACTCTAGTTTTGGACCCCGGAATGGTGGGCTTGATATCCCATGAAGCTATAGGGCATATGGTAGAAGCAGATTTTGTCCTTTCAGGCTCGATTGTCAAAGATAAGATTGGACATAAAATTGCTAGCGACATGATTACTTTGGTAGATAGTGGACAGTCAAACATTGCTGCAAATGCTGCTGGAACTATTCCAGTAGATGATGAAGGGGTTGTTGCTGGTAGAACTGCAATAATCGAAAAGGGTATTCTAAAATCCTTTCTACACAATCGTGAAACAGCGTTAATTTTCGATACTACACCAACTGGTAATGCGCGTGCATTTGAGTATAGCGATGATCCACTCATTAGAATGAGAAATACTTTCATTGAACCAGGAAATGATAAATTAGATGATATTATAAAACAGACAAGACATGGCTATTTGATAAAAGGTCCTAGAAATGGTCAGGCTGACGCTAATGGAGAATTTATGTTTGGTTCCCAAGAAGTATATAGGATCGAAAAGGGTGAGATTCAAGAATCAATGAAAGCAGCAAGCATTTCTGGAAATGCTTTCGATGTATTACAATCAGTAGATATGGTTGGAAACGATTTTGAATATGATATTGGAACAGGATACTGTGGAAAATTTCAACCAGCAAAGGTTGATGGTGGTGGACCCCATATTAGGTGTAAGGCAATTGTAGGAGGCCTACAGTAGAGAAGATGGGACAACAAAAAAAAGGTAATGTTAATGATGATGGTAACGACATCGACTCGTCACTTTCTTTTGCAGTAAACAAAGCAGAGAAGAGCGGAGCTCAATATGTCGAAGTATATATGCTTAAAAGCAGAGAGTTAGAAGCCTTTGCGGAGAATAATGATCTTAAACAGTCCAAGTATCATAATAGTAGTACCATTGGGATCAGAGTATTTGTAGATGGTTCAATGGGTTTTTCATCTCTAAATAGCTTAGAGAGGCAGCATATTGAGAACGCAATTGCACAAGCAATTAAACTTGCCAAAGTAAGCCCTGCTGATAAGTTTAATTCAATGCCTGGCAAATCGAAGATAATATTACTTGACGGTATCTATGATTCAAAATCAGAATCGTTTGGTCTCTCTGATGCAATTAAAATGGCAACAGAGATGTTAATTACCGCAAAAAGCCTTGATAAGAGGGTAAGCGTAGACAGTGGTAACTTTTCAAGTTCTGTAATGCGCCATGGACTATTGAATTCTAATGGTGTAAGAGCTGAAGAGTCTATTAGCTCGTTTTCGTGGTCAATTATGGGAATGGCATTAAATGATGGTGACAATGAGGTATCAAACTTTGATCTCCAGTATGGCGGTACACATCATGTGAGGGATATCGATGTAGTTA
>JBKPMB010000160.1:0-6443 GCA_046731995.1 Thermoproteota archaeon
TCCTCATTTACTAGTTTCCGTAGTAGTAGTATTGCCACTAAAGAAATTGTTGAGTGATTTTACTACAAAAACAGGCTGCTCTTCTGGAATAAAATGACCTGAATTTGGAACTGTTACACCCTGTACATTTTGAGCTAACATTTTCATCCCATATATGATAGTAGGCATTGTAATATTGCCTCCAAATGTTGGAATGTATCCTCCTCCTAGTGCCAATACTGGCATTGTAAGCTTGGTCTTTGAATAATTCTGATTCTGAATCACATCCTGAGGAAAAGCCCGGTAATACTCAAATCCTGCACGCATTCCGCCTGGAGCAGAATAATGACTAACATATTCATTGATATCTGCCTGCGTTATCGCAGCTGGATTAAACGGAAGATTGTGTAAGAACCATGATAAATATATCAACTCTTTTCCTTGTACAAGGGCTTCTGGTACATCTGGTATTTGATGGAATATGCCCCACCAGAGTGGCGGTCTTCCGGGAGGTGCGAAACCGGGAATTGTTAATTCCATTACTGCTAGCCTCTTTACTTCCGTAGGATGTTCAGCTGCGTAAGAATAGGCTACCTGTGTTCCCCAATCATGACCTGCTAGGAAAATTGTTTTAAATCCTAACTTAGTAACTAGTTGATGTATATCTTCAGCTAAGGTCTTACCATCATAACCAGTTAATGGTTTTGACGAGTCTCCAAGGCCTCTAAGGTCAGGTGCAATGACAGTATAGTTCTTAGCTAAAGCTGGCATTACTTTATGCCATGCATACCATGTTTCTGGCCATCCGTGTAATAAAACCACAGGATCACCATGTCCTCCTATAACATAGTGCATTTGAATACCATTAACTGAAGCCGTATTATGAGAAAATGTCATATTATCCATCTGAAAAGAATTACCATTAGGTAGTAGTTGTTGAGCCATTGCAGTATGATTTTGGATTGATACTAATGTAAAAACAAACAATATGCCGGTAGTAATAATGCCAATCATAAGAAACGTTATTACAGTCATATGACGTGAAGCATGAAATTTGGGTTTATCTATCCCGACCATTACAGAATCTGGTATTCACTTTATTATATATAGTGTTAGTTAGCGTTAAGACTTATTTGATATAAACTACCTTGTAAATATGGTATGTCAGAATATCCTTACGAAGATAAGATTCATAGTGATGACGGTATATTCATCAGATGGAATAAAAATGGGCAAAGTTGAAGCGGCATTTTCAGATTCGTTTATCGTGAAGATAGAAAATGAAGAAAATAACATGGAGATAAAATATGAGATCCCTAGGCTTGAAATATCAAGTCTTACAGATGATAGAATTATCCTTAAGTTAAAACGAAATGAAATAGACGAAAAATATGAAACATCATCAATCAAGAAAAGTCCAAAATTATGATTGTACTACAGGTATGACTATATAGACACCCATTTACTTCCATTAATTTTTTTATAACATGTAACTAATATCTGATGACTTTGTAGGGTAGGAAAGTATTGCATCTTTAATATCTGTAGTATCGAGTCCTAACCTGATAGCTAGTGCAAAAATATTGATAATTTCTTCAGCATGTGTGCCCAATAGGTGAGCACCCAAGACGCGGCCATCATTAGAATCATAATCATCATCACTATTAGTGGCAGTAGCATTCGCTTGTCTTTGTTCTACTAACACTTTAAATCCAGAGTATCTTTCTCCTATTCTACGAGATGTGTACCAACCTGAAGTATTCTTTTCAAAATTTGTTTTGAAATGCAATCCCTGTTCTTTGGCTACACTTTCTTGTAATCCTACTGAAGCAAGTGGTGGAATGGTAAAGACAACGCTTGGCACTACTGTATAGTTAGGCTTTATATGGTTTCCTTTAAGCAAATTAGAGGCAACAACTTTACCGTCATAAGTTGCTACAGGAGTCAATTGTGGACCTCCATTCCCTACTACTACATCTCCAGCAGCATAGACAGCAGGGTTTGAAACGCTCTGCAGATATTCATTAACTTTTATACCTTTTTTCTTATCATATTCTATCCCTGCCGCTTCTAAATCAAGCGTCTCTACGTCAGGCACTCTACCTGCGCCATGTACTACCATGTCTGCTTCAATTATGTGCTCCTCTTTGGTTCTATTCCCATTCTCTCCGATGTAAAAAGCATTTACAGTAAGGCCATTATCAGATGATCTAACTATTCCTTTAACTTCTGTTTGCAGCAGTACATCTACACCTAGCTCACGAGTACTTTGTATCAACTGACTGACAAGATCTGGATCAAACTTACCAAGAGGTTTGTTACTTCTATGTAAAATAGTTATTTTCTTTGCACCAGCTCTAGCAGCAATATGCGCAAATTCAAATGAAATGTATCCGCCTCCAATAAAGACAATCCTATCAGGCAAATAATCTAGTTCCAAGAATTGATCACTTATTGTGACATGCTCTTCACCAGGAATACTGAGTTTAGCTGGCTTTGCTCCTGCTGCCACAAGTATGTATTTTCCATTAAGCGCATGGTCAGTACCCCCTTTTTCTGTCACTTTGATAGTTGTAGTATCAGTAAAAGACGCATGACCATGGAATGCATCTATTCCAGCATTAGAGAACTGCTCTTCTCTTGTTTTTGGAACTGGTTGCGTAAAGGATCGCTTAAAGCGCATTAATTCTGGCCATTTGATACGAATATCTTTAGTATTGTTAATGCCTTTGTCGCCCATTCTATGGTTCCAATCAATTACCTCTGCTGCACCGACCAATATCTTCTTTGGATCACATCCACGAAGATTACATGTCCCACCAAATGGACGTGAATCTATAATGGCGATTTTCCAACCAGCAGAATGACATTCCCAGGCTACTGTTGATGCTGCTACACCTGTCCCAATCACAACTAGATCATAAACGCTATCTGTTTTACTCATGACAAACACTAAATTAATCTGACTATCAGAAATAAGCTTTTTCCTTAACAAAGAGGATGATGTATTGCTCATCTGAGACCCATAAGCTTAACTATTGAGCTGTGAAAACCTTCAGGGGCATTGATAACGATATTGCTGTAGTAGTATATCTTATTGCATTGCTACTTGCTTCCATCGTCATAATTTCCTATGATGCCTTAAATTGTTTAATCATATTACAAAGGGGAAAAGAAGAATAGTTGAGCAGGCTCTAATTTTAGCTCATCTTATATGACTTAGGCTACAATCAAGTAGCATAGAACTTGTGATTATGATTAAAACTAGAATCAACTATCATTAATGGCAGCATCTGCTGCTCTTGCAACCACTTCAGAAAGAGCTGGGTGAATATGGATACTTTTTGTAATATTATCAATTGTACCGTCACCGTTATCATCAGTATAACCTCTCATAGCTGCTAAAACCTCATGAATAAGAATTGATGCTTGACTTCCGATAATGTGGCATCCAAGTATTTTCCCATCTTTCTTACCGATAAGAAATTTCACAAAGCCATCATGGTCTTTAATTGCTAAGCCCATTGCTGTATTTATATAATGATAAACTGATTTTGTATAATCTATTATGTTTTTGGTATTATTCTTATTATCATTCTGCTTATTATTTTCTTGCTGCTTTTTTACCAATTCTTGTTCAGTGAATCCTACTCCTGCAACCTGCGGTGAGCTAAAAATAGCATGTGGCATTGCATACTAGCTGATTGGAACCATACGATCCGGATGTAACAAGTTATAGAAAGCATATTGAGCTTCATAATTCGCACTATGCTTGAATAAGTATCGCCCGATCGCATCTCCTAACGCAAATATTCCTTTAACATTAGTTTCAAGATATCTATCTGTTATGATATAACCCTTTTTGTTAATCTTTACTCCAGTTTTTTCAAGATCTAGTCTATCTGAATTTGGAATTCTTCCTGCTGCAATAAGAAGCTCATCTGATTCAAGATCTATTTGTTTTCCAGAAGAGTTTTTTGCAATTACACGGAATTTACTGGAATTATTGTTATTGTTTTTTTCTTTTGAAACAAACGTCGTATCATAGCCTAAGTAAACATTATATTTTTTTGAAAATATTTCTGTGAATTTCCTTGAAATCTCCTCATCTTCGCCTGGGATAAGTACTTCTCTTGTTTGTACAATATTGATCTTTGTCCCAAGAGCACCAAAAAAGTGAGCTAGTTCACAAGCTATGTATCCTCCACCTACAATAGTCAGAACTTTGGGTTGTTTGTAAAGACGCAAGGCTTCATCACTGGTGATATAGCCAGTTTCTTTAAGACCATTTATTTCTGGAATTCTCGGCCTGGTACCTGAAGCTATCAATATTTTATCTGCAGTTATCATTATTGTTTTGTCATCATTTCCGTTATTATTGCTGTTATGATGACTACTACCATCTCCTTCTATGGAGATTATTTTTTCTCCAACAAATTTGCACTCGTTTGCAAAGAGTTTGGGATTTTCGTTACCTTCAAATGATTTTCTTATTTTCTCGGATTGTAAATCTACTGTCTCATTAACTTGTTCAACAATTGAATGAAAATCAACAGAAAATCCTTCAACCTTTAGTCCAAAAACATGTGCACTCTTGATTGTTTCAGCAACATCGGCACTATGAATGAGTAGCTTTGATGGTATACATCCTCGATTGAGGCAAGTTCCGCCCATTTTTCCCTTTTCAATAACTGCAACTCTGAGTCCATGTCGGTATGCTGCATTAGCAACATCTAATCCAGAACCACTGCCTATAACTATAAGGTCAAATTTCTGTAATTTGGAAGAAAAATCTACCGTTGTTGCTTCAGTCACAAATAAAAAACAATTGCCAGATATATAACTGGTTAAGTGCTGCGTATGATTCAAACTCTTTCTTAATTATAAACCGTATTCAAATTCGTATTACTACTAGTGCTACTGCTTTCCCAGTGCATTTGGCTTGGAGCAGCGACCATACATTGATAGATACAACATTAAAGATTTCACACATTATAATTTAGATTCTAAATCGCTTATGACCGGTGACGAATTGCTAGAACTAGAAGATGGTCTAGATCGCTGCGCACAAATAGCGGTTGATGCCAAATACAATAGAGAATCTGCAGCATTGACAAAATCCAACATGAATACCCAGAACCAACGTTATTAGAAAACAACTCAGGTTATTACAAGGAAGAAGATAACAATCAGAAAACAGAAAGCAACTAAAATATGAAATAACATAAACTATGTCTGTAATAATGTCAAATCTATATCGACTCCAATATTTTTTCGAGTTGCCAGTTTCGTCTGCGTCATATTCAAAGACTCCAACTATGCTATTAAGGAAAGCAAGTTTATTGCCAGGTAGATGATGTGCGACAAAATATGAACCTATGTATCTTCTTCTTTGTTCTAATTGAAGTCCTAATCCATGTCCGGCGATTATTATCATTTGCTATCAAAACTTCTTTACAGGCAGGTAGTTAGGATTCCTAAAACTACCTCAGCGTTTTTTCTTCACTTTGATAGAAAATGAGAAATCCTAAACAGAATACAGCTTCAAGAAAAGCTCTCTATTGGGAGGAAGTTATATATTATAAACTACTTGAATAAAATTAACAATGAGTGAACCGAGCCTGAATGTAATGGAGAAGTTCATACTATGAGTTCAAACAAGACCACCACCAAGGACGGCACCGAAATCTATTACAAGGACTGGGGCAAAGGCCCGGTGGTAACGTTCTCGCACGGTTGGCCTCTGAGCTCCGACGCTTGGGACGGCCAAATGCTTTTCCTCGTGCAGAACGGCTTTCGCGTGGTCGCGCACGATCGTCGTGGACATGGCCGGTCGAGTCAGGCCTCTTCGGGGAATGACATGGATGGCTATGCTGACGATCTTGCAGCTGTGATAGAGGCACTCGATCTCAAGGACGCCACGCTCGTAGGCCACTCCACCGGTGGCGGCGAAGTCGTTCGCTACATCGCGCGTCACGGGACAAAGCGGGCCGCCAAAGTGGTCCTCATCGCCGCCGTGCCGCCGATTATGTTGAAAACCGCAGCCAATCCGGAGGGGCTGCCGATGGAGGTCTTCGACAACATGCGGAGTGGCCTGATGAAAGACCGCTCGCAATTCTACAAGGACCTGGCGACACAGTTTTACGGCGCCAATAGGCCTGGGGCCAAAGTCTCTCAGGGAATACTGGATCAGTTCTGGCTCTGGAGCATGCAGGCCGGCCTTAAGAACGCCTACGAAAGCATCAAGGCCTTCTCAGAGACCGATTTCAACGAGGACCTAAAGAAGATCGATGTCCCGACCCTTGTCATGCACGGCGAGGACGATCAAATCGTCCCCGTCAAAGACGCGGCTGTAAAATCAGCCAGACTCATCAAGGGCGCGAAGGAAATCTACTATCCGGGTGCACCGCACGGCCTCACAGCCACGCTTCAGGATCAAGTCAACGCTGACCTGCTGGCATTCC
>JBKPMB010000161.1:0-5392 GCA_046731995.1 Thermoproteota archaeon
ATTACAACTAATAATTTGTTTTGATTTTGAAATCCATATAGACTCAATCTCAGCTATTTTTCGCGGTCAAAACAAAAATCACATACATCAAAGTATGAAATCAAATTAATGCTTGAATACTGCTAGAGCTTCTAATATCAAAGCTGATTCTGCTGAGAGGTTAGATAATGTTAGAGCCTAAGATAAACAAGCTTAGAACCATTATGCAAAATTCAAATAATCATTACGAGGTTGATATGGAGATGATTAGAATACAATCTTTAAGTGATGCTGACTATTTCTAAAGAAGTGACATTATTCTATGTTCTAGAGCTTGATGCATTTATTAAACTTCAGCACTGGATTTTTGGTGTTAATTTAGTATGTTAGTATTTTATCATTCATGTATTAAAAGTACAGGCTTTCTTATACTATCTACCACTCTTCTAACAATACTCCCAAGAACTCTAACATATGAGCTAATCCTGCTGCTCGCCATAACTATTAAATCGCAATCCATTTCTTCAGATTGATGAACTATTGCATCAACTATCTTGCCTGTACGTATTTTATATGATATTTTATTTATGCCCGCATCTTTGCATTGTCTTATCCTTTCATCTAGCATTTGTTTTACTCCTCCTTCTAAAGCATTTCGTAAATCTTCCTTTGCTTTTTCTATAGGTGTATCTGATTTTATAAATGTAAGAAGTGTACTTGGTGGAATGACTTCGCGTTCTATAACGTTAAGTATCACAATTTCAGCATTAGATATTTTGGACAAATATGCAGCATGGCTTAGGGCCTTATCTGACATCATAGAACCATCGTGTGGAACCAATATCTTTTGATATCTAATTTGGGAATCTACTGTAAATGCTGTTGTAGAGCTCATTATATTAGTATCATTATACTATGGTATATATTGGATACAAAAATAGTCTTTTATTATTCGAATAACTCAGACATGATATAGAACATGAATTCGATAGAAGAAGATGATGATATACACAATAAGATAATAGCTGAAATACTAAAAAATGTACCGATGGCTGCACAGAACAAAATATTATGGAGCAAACACGTCTATCACATGATCAGCTAAGAAGAATCATGGCAGAAATAGTAGACAGAGAGTTATTACATTATATTGAAGCACGCCGCATCTACATAACAACAGATCATGGATATATTTTTCTTAAAAAAGGATAATACATATTTTTAGCTATGACATAGGTCACTCTTTAACCTTATGATTGATGATATTATTATTGTTTTAATTAGATGCTTGCTACACTAGCTTTAGAAGGTAATATCCTTCCGATGCTGTCATCTATTATGGACATTTTCCATGGCGCAGTGAAAGTAATGTCTAGAACTTTGGTTAAGTATTCTTTCCAGGACATAGATTTATTTGAATTATAAAGCTGCTGATATAGTCTTTGGAGACCCTCATAAACTTGATAATGCTCATAACAGTATCTGTCAATATTATTAAGACTTACTGCATGTTTTCCATCTTTTACAACGCATTTCATAAAATATATGGTTCTATGAGTTTGGTATAACTCTTTAGAGCCTCATGCATTATATCTGTATGGTTAAAATCAAAAGCCTTTGTAATTTGCATGCTTTGTTAGATCAAATATGCCGATGCAATCGATGCAGGGAGAGTCTTTTGTTTTTAGGCCATTACTGCTTTCATAGCAATATATGATGATATATTGGCAACACACTTTTTCTCATAGATTCTATAAATAAGCAAATGCTTTTATTTTTTAGCTTCCATGGTTTTGGTATAGTTATATTCAACATCCAGTTCTATGGGGTTGATAATAGCAACTTTATATGTGAAAGTATATGACTGTAACCAAATGGTTTCTTCGATTTTTGATCCTAATCAGTTTAAAATGGCTCAACGTGAAGGCTGGGATAGCGTTGCTAAAGGATGGAAAGAGTGGTGGGAGCCTATTGAGAAAGGAGCTCAAAAGCTCAGTCAGCGATTAATCGAACTTGCTGAAATTAAACCCGGACAAAGAATATTAGATGTAGCAACAGGCATTGGAGAACCATCAATTACAGCAGCAAAAGTTGTTGGAACTGAGGGTCGTGTTTTGGCTACAGACATTTCAAGACAAATGCTAGCAATCGCAAAAGAAAGGGCTACGATCTGGAGATTGCAAGATATAATTGACTTTAAAGAAAGCGATGCTGAGAATTTAGACCTAGCAAACTCATCGTTTGATGCAGCGCTATGTCGATTGGGACTAATGCTATTCCCAAATCTAGATGCTGCGATAACAAAAATATATAGTTCGTTGGTATCAGGTGGGAGATTTGCAGCTGCAGTTTGGGCTGATGCTACTAAGGTTCCAATTATTAGCTTGGCTACTAGCGTAATAGGCAGTCAAGTACAAATGTCAGCGTCTCCACCAGAAATTCCAAACCCGTTTAGCCTAGGTGATACAAACAAGCTCGAATATTCCCTGACTAGAGCAGGATTCAGAGACATTCATATTGAAACAGTAATTGTAACATTTGAATTTAAATCAGGGGAAGACTATTGTCGCTACTGTCAAGCAGTTAGTGCTTCTGCCCGTATTGTATTGTCTAAACAGACTGAAAAAAGAAAACAAGACATCTGGAGAAAAGTGGCAGAAGAAGCAACGCGAAATTACGGAACTGCTAACGGACTGATAAAAATGGATAATGAATCAATATGCATAGTCGGAACACGGCCATGATGGTTATCTGGAAATTATATAATATATCAGTATTCTAGCTGCTATGCTTATGGCTATAATGATTATTACTATCTTTAGGTTTTTCCTGTTAGATTGGTCCATATCTACGCAATCACATCATATGAGAACAAAGAGGATAAATGATTTAGATACGTGACATTTGGTTAACCATCGTATATATTTGATATCGGGGACTTAAATTGCGAACATTTAGACATTCGTTTATTGTTAAAATCACATGCATATAATGAATATTTTGAAGATGATGAGAATAAAGCTGATAGGTTCAATGATGATGATGTCTATCGTGAAAAGTTTACAGATTAGCTAATATATACATATATAAAAATAATATTCTATGCGGACATTACCATAATAAGAACGAAATGCAATAGCTAAATATAGAATACTCTTAGTAATGTCTCTCCAAATAACAAAAATCAAAGGAATACCAATTCGTTTACATTTTACCTTAATAGTAGTTTTTTTCCTAATAGCATGGACACTTTCGGCAAGATTGATGCCTGAAATTCATCCTAGTCTGACTAGGACCGAATACTGGATTATAGGTGTTTTTGGTGCTAGTACTTCATTTATTTCTATATTATTACATGAGTTAGCTCATTCTATAGTGGCACTAAAATACGGACTTAAAGTACGTCAAATAGTACTTTTTATTTTTGGAGGAGTATCAGATATTGAAGAAGGAGATTCTTCAAAGGATTTTCATAAGGAATTCAAAATTGCCATAGTAGGTCCTATAACTAGCTTTGTTATTGCAGCTATCTTAGGATTATCTTGGTGGATATTGACATCAGTAGCTCAGGGGGCAGCATCTTCTCCTGCTATTGCTGATACTAATAATAATGCGACAATAGTCATTGCCGAATCTATACTTCAGTATGGTGCAATCATAAATACTATGCTAGGAGGATTCAATCTTGTACCTGCCTTTCCACTAGATGGCGGCAGGATATTGCGCTCTGCCTTGTTGCGATGGAAAAGAGATTATGACCAATCTACAAAAATAGCAGTGAGAATTGGTACAGCTATATCATATGTATGTATGGCCATTGGTTTCATTACAATGTTTTCAGGCTCATTTATTGGCGGAATGTGGTTATTGTTCATAGGATGGTTCTTAAATAGTGGTGCACAATCCTATTTAGAACAGCACCAAATATCTATTGCTTTATCTGGCGTGTACTTAAAAGATATTATGAATACAAGATTTGTCTCAGTAAAACCAGATATTACGGTAAATGAGCTGCTAAATAATTATTTTAATGTCTATAGAAAAAGTGAATTTCCAGTCGTATTAGCAGAAGGAGAAGAAGCTGCTAATGGCAATGAGCTGTTTGGTGTAGTCACAGCTAAACAAGCACTAAAGGTACCAGAACATAGCAGAGATAGAATAAAAGTAGAAGAAATAATGGCTCCAAAAGAGGAGCTTATTGTTATGATGTCTAATAGCCCAGCTGAAGATGCCTTGAGGCGAATGTTTAGAGAAAATAAAAGCATGGTATTCGTTTGTGAGGAATATAGAGAATTAAAAAAGCAAAAACTATTTGGCTTAGTTAGCAAAAGCGATATACTCAACATTGCAAAAGAAAGAGAAGAATTTGATAAAGCAGTCAAGAAATTAAGCGTTAGTAGTAGTAAAAATAATGAAGTTACCACAGACAGCAGTAATTTTGGAAAAACAATAATTACTTCATCATCTTCTTCTATACCCTCTTCTTCCTATTCTTATCCTCCTAGCCATGATAAAAATAACAAGTTTAATATCATATTCAGATGGCGATTTCTATTCTTTGTGTTTGGCATGATGGCGTTCACAATTGCTTATTTTGTTGGTGCAACACTTGTAAATCTAAATCCTAGTCAAGTAGAGTTCATAAAGACGCATTTTCAGAAACAAATCAAAGGCATTAATCAATATGGTATCTTTGCAAATAATTTTAAGGTAGCATTAGGAATGTTTATTCCTGGATTTGGTATTGCATTAGGAACATTTTCTGCTTTTTCAACTGGGTTAGTATTTAATGTGTTGGCTACTGCTTCGCCTGCATTATCTAGTATTTCTCCACTAATAGTTTTTCTAACACCATTTGGAATCTTGGAGATTATTGCATATGGTATCGCAATATCCAGAAGTGGTATATTGTCTTACCAATTAATTAAAGATACAAACAAAAGAAATTCATGGCGAAAATATGTTATTCCTACAGTTATTGAGATAGGAATAGTGGTAGTTATATTATTTATTGGAGCTATCATAGAATGGCAGATGACACGCACCCGGGGAGTTTAGTTTAGTAGAGTTATTTTCCCTTAATTTCAGTTCAAGAGACTCACTTTAACAAGATTTAGTCTGCGAATGTAAGATGCTTATTGAAGATGTGATAATAGGCATTAAGTAAGTTATTAACACCAAATAGTTTTTTTATACCAAGGTATTATAATATAAGTAATATACATATGTCACAAAAACAAAACGCAAAGGATAACAAATCTCCTTATGGACCAGACAGGCGTCCTTGGTATCATGCACTAAGGATAGCTTGGCAGCATTATTATCATCTCTCAAAGCAGCAAGTACTTGATAGAAAAATAGTCAGCCATCATAAACGTGTAATTCGCAAATTACAAGATAATCTTCGAAAACC
>JBKPMB010000162.1:0-7032 GCA_046731995.1 Thermoproteota archaeon
TTCTACCATGGATTAGGTTTACAGTTATCTAAAACGTACACTCTGCACTAGGCCTACGTCCTCGTCTGTAGGTTTTATGACCGCAGTTCTTGCAAAAATACATTCTCTTACGTTTGTATGTATAAAGAACATCAGGTTCATCAATTGTTTGATGTGTTGTCTTTGTCATACATCTATCGCAGAAGCGTATTTCAGAGTCCAATATTGATGCAATGTATTATATACACAGTTCTATTAATCAACTTTGCCGATGTGGTAATATGATTCATTTACTAATGACAAATTTCGCATAGTATACAGATTTAGTTATATGATTTTATATGATGATAATATATGGCTATACAAAGTATTACTAACTCCACCTACAGTTATTAACCAACTACCAAGACAGCTACTGGATATTAAAGTATGACCTTATAATATAACATACCGATATTATGCAACATACGTACAGATAATCAAGCTTTCTTAACAATTAAGAGCTAAAGAAGTTACAAATTATAGAGAATATGTGAGAAAAAGATATAGTTAGCTTAGTTAATCTAGGTACTGGTATAGCTTCTGTATGCTATGATTAAACATTCTACTGTAAAGTTACTGAAAATAGTAACGAACACGTTCATACCTTAATTATAAATGATTTTGCAATGGGTTTGATACCTATATGGTTAACCATCGGTATTCCTGACCTATCAATATTCACGATAAATGTAACGTTATAGCTTCGCACGATTTATTAATCTGTTGTGCGTTACTAAATTTGGGGACAAGCAATAGTGTTAACAGAGATTTCTTATCTTTGTTGTTCTCATGTCTATTGCCTGTCCCTCTTCTAGTGCTAAATCGTATAACTCACTTATAGTAGATGTTATTATTATTTTTTATACATTTCTGACAAAAAATTCGTCATTTCCATTATAGGATACATATTCAATGTTTTTTACCTAAATTCTTTCAGGTTTTTCAGTTTCCCTTGTCCTTAGGATCAAGCAGAGTATGACTAAACGGAAAAAGTGGATTTATAGTTAAAAACCGTATCAATACCGTTTTAGATAATAATGTTAGCAAAAGAAATTTTGCTGCATTAAAAATAGAAATAATATATGCCACGTATGTAAGGGCACAGTTAATAAAATACTGAGAAGGGATCATATGATTCTATAACCACATATTTCAGCATCAAATTATAGCAATAATTACCTCAATACAAATATACTAATGTCAAGTCCAAGAAATAGAATATGAACCACACAACTCTAGCATTAGTTGCTATCTTAGCAGCAGCTGCTCTAGTAATAGGAACATTCGCAACAGTAGCTTCTCCAGCATTTGCATACGATAGCAGCAAAACAATTACAAAACAAATAAACAAGCAAAAGCAAGTCATAAGCGGAGACGGTAGTTTCGGTTCGCAAGACGCCTCTAATTGTATTGCTGTATTAAATGGAGCTAATGCATGCAGACAACAAGGAACAGGAGATGCAACAGAACCAGTAACATTACCATTACCAGGAACATAACAAATCCCATGATAAGAGCAGCTAAAACAACAACAAAATAGATACGCTATAGCAGTAGCAGCAGTCCATTTTTATTTAATACTGTTACACCTACAAATTCCATTTTTTTCAATATAGTGGATGATAAAGCAATATGTGTTATTCTAAATTGACTCAATTTAAAAAACCTGATTTGTGTTGGTGATATTGGTAGTAGTGGTACTTGGTATCCCTCGAGTTTCCTAGAAAGCAGATAAGCAAATTCCTGAAAGACGATGATTTAGCTCATCTGAAAAAGCATAATAAACATTATTCCAATTTTTTAGAACTTTAGCAGGGTCTTGCGTTTGCCATATGCCTTTTACTCCTAATGCGTCTAAAAATACTACTATTCCATATGCATCTTCATGCTGTGCACCACCAATTGTGTAGCATTTACCATCAAAAACAATTGGAATGGTATTCATTGACATAACTGTTGAGTTCTTGTAACTCTTAATAAGCGCATGGCTTTAGCTCATTGACATTCAGTCCTTCTTATATCTCTGAAGCCGAACTCAGCAGCTATAATACCATATTGGTTATGCAATAGTTGTTTATTGTAGGTCAACTAAACAGGTGTCAGGATCACTTCATTATTGACATTCGTATGGTATCCCTGTGCATTTACTCAATGGAATCCATTTGCCGGTTTGGCTCTTTTTATTTACATCAAAATAGATTTCCTGGCCACAACCTTTGTTACATTGGTAATATCGCTTTTGTTGTGTCTGCTGCGGCTGTAATTGTTGTTATGCAGCTAGGGCACCTTTGTACATTTGCATGTGACATCCTTTTCAATCATTTGTGCAAAGCAAGCTTCATCCATAGTACTAAAATCCATGTCACCGAAAGTTCTGTAGTACCAATCAGTATCTGCACCAAAACATTTGGAGTAGTATGTATTGTTATTTTCATCCTTCCATATCAGATGATATCTTAAAACAAGGTGTCCGCAGTTATCGCAATATTCAGGAACTATAAGATTAGAATCCATTTGAGTTGTTACACCTATACAGTTAGTTAAGTTTCTTTGTGACTTATAAGCCGATTATATAAAGAGAAATAAAACTCATTATTACCCCTCGTGATTGGCAGTGGAACTACGTAAATAATCGATAAAAAATGAAAATTAATTCATTCATGTATTTCTGACGCAAGACATCAAAACTCATAGACAAGGCCATTGCTTTGAATCCTGTTAACTTGGATAAAATAACATTTCTCAAATTCTTCTCATAATCTTTAGTCAATGTATCATTTGATATTGCTTTTGGCTTGCTCTCTTAGATATGTTATATCCCTGTTAATAGTAGGCTGGCTTATTTGCAATATTCTGGATATCTTTGACTGGTTATAGCCCTGACTTGATAACTCCGATACTTTGCTTCTACGCCATTCTAAGCTGCTATTCACAGATGAGCTCAAATTATTCATATTTCCTTCGTGCAATAGAATGGTTATTCAAATTCACTTATGGTATACTATGTGAAAGTTAGCTTTATGCGTTTGTTTATTAATGATACAGCTGACAAGAAGATGGACTAATTAATGTACGTACTGTTCCTTTCGGTCTACACATTCTTTTAATGTCTATCTCTTATATGGATAAGTCAACTGCTGCTTACCTTTTTTAGAATATCACATATACTGACACCCATATGTGAAAACGTTGGGAAAATGTCGTGAGACGCTTTTGTATTATTTTTGTTATCAATTGTTACGATGAACAAAACAAGATTCGTTCTAATACTAGCAATCGCAACAACAGCAGCAGTTAGTCTTGCAATAGCTCCATCACTACAAGGTAGTGCTTTAGCCAGGGAACACATTGGTTGTACCGAATCAGGAAGTAGTTGCAATCCTGGTAAAGCAAATCACTCACCAAAACACCAATGCAAAGCAACTGGAGACGGTAAATGCGTAAAAGGCCAGCTAGACTAACAGCCATTTATTTTTCTTATTTAGTATTTAGTATTTAGACAAGTCACACCTTCTTGTTTATGTTCTACATTATCGCATATCCAAAATGCTTGCCTTGCAACCTTCAAAATAACTCTTTATGTGTATTTTCCTTCTGCTGTTGTTGCTGTGACGGTGAAGCTACCTTGTGTAAGTCTTTGAATACTATTGCCACTTTGAATGAATGTAATTAACTGAGTCAGCTTTATCTTTTTGTAAGACAATAATTTGTATACAGACATTACGTTCTAGGTAATTTAGATTTTAGTACGATATTTTTATCTGCTATGTATAGAGAGTGTTTTATCGATATGAACAAGACAACAACGATGTTATTATGTGATATATGCCAAAAGAATGAAGTCCAGATTTACAGTGATCGTGGTGATTGCTGCATATCTTGCTGGTATGATATGACAGATCCAAACATATCCCAGTCTTAATCTTTATGTAAGAAGAATGCAAGGCAAAACTCTCGTTAAGCTAGTAAAAATATTCTATAAGGCATAAAAGAATAGTCTTATATAAGATTGTTTACATGTGCAACCACACTGCACATACATACATAAACAAACAACAGCTGGCCAGTCGAAGAGAACTCAAACTGTCCATCCTCATACAAGTTTGAGATCTATTAAGTCTGGTTTGCGTCTGTTCGCAATTGACGCCCCTTATGGTTAGTTGGCATGATGAAGGCCATAAGGGGTTTTGCAACCATTGTTATTAATCTATTGTTAATGTACCACTATTATGAGCCAATCTGATTACTTTGTGCTGCAATAGTTATTTGCTTATTGCAGTCCTCGTCTTATAATTCCTGAACATCTCGTATTCAGCATGAATTTTTGCTAGGTCTCTTTTTCACTCCTTCATTCCATTGAGGATCTTTGCACGGGTTAAACGATCTGTTATAGGTGTTTTATCATATAGTTTTTGAAAATCCTCAATTATATCACTATATACATTTATACTGTCTAGGAATCTCTCTTTTTCAAATTGATTAGGATCGTTCATTAAGCGAAAGTACCATTCTTCAGCTTCTGAACGTTTCTAATATAGTTCAAAGCACTATCTATAGTTGTAGCATTGGACAACAATTCCAGCTCGACTATATGTGTATCCTTGAATAATTCCATTGCCTGCAGCTTTTAAGTTATCATCTGAGGTTTCCAGTATTTCAATCGCATGCTTGAGTATAGTATCCAATGCGCAAAGACATACCTGGTATTTTTCTGGCAAGTACTCTGTGACATATTTCTTAATAGACTCTTTAGCATGATTTCTCGAGTACGCAATGTCAGAAGTGATTGAAGCCCTTGATACTTGTAATTCATATGCTATTTCTCCATGGCTTAAGCCTCTTGACCTCATTTCTACTATCTTGGATCTCCTACATTTCAATTGGTCAGATTTCGTGCCCAAAGTTCAGGTTTTTGCCTCATGAATATTACGTGGTTCAGATTTTTAGCTTTATCGAATAGGAAACCTTAGCATGTTTGATCCTTTAATTTATAAACTAGGTAAATTGCGAATCATTCATATAAAATTGGCTTGCTATACTTACTAACAAGTTAACCTGCTTTTGTTGTCGCTGCAGCTATTAGTGATAGCGAATGTGTTTAGGAAATGAAAATATGTATTGCAAATTACTATGCTTGAAATACTATAAAGTACCTTTTTTTACCATCCTAAAGCCTTTGCTGACTTTGCAGCCGCATCATCTAATGCTTGCTTGGGTTCTTTTATCCCATAGAAAACTTCGTCGAGTGCTTGATGAATATGCTCTGCTATCTGAGGATACTCAGGTATACTAGGCCTTGCGTTAGGAATGTTAAGCATAGAAACCAACTCACTGTAGTACGGTGTTGTTTGATTCAAACTTGCAGCAAAAGTTCCCTGTCCTATAGGTATCTGTGTTGGAAGATTGGAATGATATAATAAAACACAAGAATTTATTATAATGATAGAAATAGAATAACAAGAGTTAACGATTGCCCAATATACGAATGGTAAGCGCTAGATCTTATTTTACTAGAATGAATGAAAATAGAAGGGATACTAATTGGTTGGCTGATGAACAGCTATTAAAAGGAACTGAAGAATTCTTCAAGACAAACCATTATTGCAATATAGAATATAACAGAGTATTTAATCAAGGAGGGAGAACTTTTTCATCACCAATAGTGGCATCTAGATACCAAGCAGAAGAAGAGGAAGAAGTAGATCAGACTATAGTAAGCATTTTCAAATCCAAGATTAAACACTATGATCTAGGTTTTTTTGGGTATGTGGAATCATTTGCATTTACCATTTTAGATAATCATGAATTAACTAATCCAATGCTTGTAACTGATGCCTTATCATATTTTTACATTGTCAAGAATGAAGAAATTAGCGTCGCAATTGAAAATATGATGAGGGATGGGTTATTCATTTTGTTTCTCAATCATCGATTTGCCTATGCTTTGTTTGACAAATTTGAAAATATGAGCAAGCCCATTCCTATTTATGATTAATTTAATTTCCGTAGGTTTTGCATTATATATCTTATTAGCACTTCTGTTTATCATAACTCTATATGCTATCTTTGCACCATTAGGAATAATACCAATATTTATTTTCAGATCCTTAAAATTAAACTAATAAAGAATGTGTATTGCAACATTTGAAGATTTAAAATATGATTTATACTAGCATATGCTTTTTGTCATATTGGAATTAGACCGGCTTTGTTGTCAAGACTTGCTGATGGAAAAGCAAGTATTTCATCCTTGCTAAATATATTTCTTAGATTATGGATACGTTCGATAGCCAATCTATTTGAAAAGTCTTCTGGCATAAAATAGATTCTCTTCAAAAGTCCGAGAATTTCATACAGAGTAGGACTGGTCTCTTCCAAAATGTCATATGATTCTGTTATCATATAGTCTTCATTAATATCATTGTCTGATACAGCAGTATTGGCATTATCTCTAAAACTTATAGGCACTTTGCTATAATCAATAGGAATTTCCTTGACATATTGAAATCTAAGAGTATTATTCTCTCCTACTTGTTCTTCTCCTCTTTTCATTCTAATTATCTTCATATCATACTTAACACGTATTCTCGTACCATCTATAGAATCTTCAAACAACCCCTCGTTCAAAATAATTTGGATCTCTTGTAAAACCTTTAAAACCTGTTCTTGATTTGACTTGTCAGTACTATTATCAGATACACGCTTTAGTAATCTATCTACTTCTTCTTGAGTTATTAAATCTTTTTTCTTAGTCATTAATATCTCTATATTCTTATGTATTTGGTAAGGATTGCTTTTATCTGTTCTATTAATTAATTAATTATATTGACTAATCAGAGTCGTTAATATAACGCAAACATCATTCTTTATAATTGGGGTTGAGTAATATAGATACCTGGAAGTCTCCTAATGAGTGCTTTTATATATCTCCATTTTCCTCTTCAGTAACTTGTATCAAAAAAAGACGCATCTCTGGGTCTCATAGCTACAATAGTCATCCTTGCCGCAAGT
>JBKPMB010000163.1:0-6719 GCA_046731995.1 Thermoproteota archaeon
GATCTCAACCTGATTTTTAAAGTTAAAGGCTGTTTGTTAACCTTAAGAGTAGCATGCAGTGGCTATGCTTAAAAACTCAAATTGACTATCATAACATTTAGTAGACTCGCGTTAAATAGCCGCTATACACATTGATGACACGCTTAGGAAATGGAACATTCAGCTAGGCCACACAGACACATATCAGCAGCAGTTTTTACAAATCAAAAATATGCTTTACTACTTTTAAAATAAATGCTTTCTGAGTCTAGAACTAGAATGGTGGACATACAAGAGCATAGTACTAAGTCATCAGGACATTATAGTGAGTCTGCGAAGATATTTGCCTGTCATGATACTAAATATTATGATGAAATCATAACAAAGCCACAGATCCAGGTAAGAGAAAAATATGAACATACTTCCAAATACCGGCTGAATCATAAAACACAAGAAGAAGAGCAAGAAGAATCGCGTGATCAAACAAGAAGAAAGAAGAGAATACTTCTTGTTGATGATGAACCTGATGTTTGCATGGTATATCAATTGGTGTTAGAAGATGCTGGCTTTGAATGCACATCATATACAGATTCAGTTAAAGCTCTACAAGAATTCAAACCATACTTTTATAATTTGATTTTACTTGATATCAAAATGCCTGCACTAAATGGATTTGAACTTTGCAAAAAGATAATAGAACTTGATAGAACTGTACATATCGTCTTTATAACAGCCTCTGAGGAGTACTATGAGCAGTTTAGAAGTCAACATTTTCCAGAACTAGGTAAGATTAACTATATTCAAAAGCCAATTGAAAATGATGAGTTAGTGCAAATAGTAGATAACATAGTATCAAATTCGATAACTATAGACTAAATATTGTATATAGTCTTTACTACTGCTACATTATTATTGTTTTCAGACAGCTTAGCCATATAGTTGATGTGAAGGCATCTTTTGTTGATTACCTATTATGATGTCTTATTATTAGTTTACAGTATAAATAATTCTCAACTTATAATGGGTAGTAAAAATGCCTAATGTTATCCATCAAAAGGAAATACTAGCGATAGTATTTCAGCTGTCTTGTAGTTTTGTTAAGGCATGTATGTCGTTTATAGAATATAGCTTAAAAAGAATACACTATAATCAATTCATAGATCTTTAACAACTATAACGATGAAATATCTATAGCCATGGATTTTGATGAAGTTGTAAAAAGGAGAAAGATGATAAGGGAGTATGATTCAGACAGGGAACAAATTTCAGATAAAATACTTACAAAGTTAATTAAAAATGCTCATAAGGCTCCTAGTGCTGGCCATACTCAGGTTCAGGAATTTATAATAGTAAAAGATGCTTCAACAAAGAAGAAATTAAGAAAGGCAGCTGTAAATCAAGAATATGTACAACATGCTCCACTATTAATTGTAGTATGTTCTAATACTTCTCGCTCAGTAGGCCGTTATGGTATCCGTGGAAGAGAATTTTACAGTATAATAGATGGTGCGTTTGCTTCTATGATTATTCTGCTTTCAGCTGTAAATGAAGGAATAGGTGCTTGCTTTGTGGGAGCGTTTGAGGATAACAAAGTATCAGAAATACTTGAACTACCAAAAGATGTTAGACCAATAGGTATTATCTGTATAGGATATCCTGCAGAAAAACCTGAAAAGCTTGAAAGGATTGATATTGATGCATTAGTTCATTATGAAAGATATGGCCGTAGCGATAATGGAGTGCAGTTGCAATGAATTTACTTACAAAATCTACATTTGAGTGCAGAAAGCGCCCCTAACTCAACTATATAGTATTGGCAGGAGTAAAGTAATATGTGCTCCAGATACGGGATATTTGCGACTAATTATTCTAAATCACCTTTGCACACATTACACAGTGACTTGTATTGAAATCTGTATCAGACAATGAATTGCTAAAATGCATTACACAATTCATATTTTTGGCTGCGGAAGAAAATGTATTATGATATAAAATGTCTGGAGGTTTAGAAGCTATCTTGTGTATTTTGGTAAAAGGATAAGAAGGAGAATAATAAGAATGTCCATACAGAGCACGAATTTTATCATCCTTTAATTCAAAGCGTACTTTATCAGATCTGGCGACCATCTCTTCAAGATCTCGTCTTTTAACATGGCGTAACCATCTATTGCCATATGATAAGGCTAATGCAATCAACTATTTATTTACAGATGTCCAACCTTCTTTATATAGCACTAAATTGTATTTATAAGGTTATGTCTGAGGGCATAAGATAGAATATGACTTAGCTTTGCTATGTCTTTGTCAGACAGCAAACCTCTACCCTTCCTCTAACAGGAAGATCTTAACTGATATAAATAAAACGGCCTATATTATCTGAATAGTCTTTACAAAAGGTATGGATGAATGAATGAAATGTTATTTATCTGCATTTTCATTGTTGCCGTTCTTCTCTATCACATTTGTTAATGAGGTCTAATATTTTACTTCCTTGAACACCTTCCAATGTCTATATCTCAGTCAGTAGGCTATCATTGTATACAGGGTTGTGTATTCATACATATTGCTTCTATAAATGACTTGGCTTTGTCACTGCATTAAGAACTGCAGTAGATAACGATGGAACCTTGGACAATTTTTCAGTCTTGCATATCCTATTAGTTTTTTATAGCTGCTGGATAGCTTCCATCGTAAATACTCAATAAATTGCTGCGTGCAATCTCATAAATGCTAACACCATATGGACTTGCTGTATGATGACCATATCTCTTTCCACTTAAAACTACAATTATTACAAATCCACGATTGAATACACTTACTATTATCTATTCTATGTCTCTGGATTGTCAAACAGCCAGATGAGTTACAGTTATGACACGACCATGGTCGTATTCTTGTAGCTTCGATCTGTGCCATTTTTTCTTGTAACGTATAAGAGGGTATGTATTATTAACTGTTGACCTGGTCAGGACTGCTAACTTTCTAATAGTATTTATTTATAGCTAAAGATTGTAGTTGGCATTCCATAAGCGATGGCTATGCTAAAGAATAATGCCTATATTTTTCTCACATTCTCCATCCAATATTCCATCTTCTTGTTGTTATTATCTTCAAACCTATTATGACCTTTCTCGTATGGAAGGAGGACGAAGTGTTTGGATGTGCTTCCAGCCTGCTCGTTCTATTAAACTGGAGTATTCATCGACAGTTCTTTCCTTTCCATATGCTGCACACATCATGTGTATGTCAAATAGTTTTGAAAAATGTGGTATATCTGGACCTTGAATTATATGTTCAGCAATAAATAACCTTGCATGTCCAGGAGACGACCTGTATAAGTTAGATAGTATATGTACACATTCTTCATCACTCCAATCACTCCAATCATTAAGAATCATTTTCATGATGTATGCATCAGCTGACGGAAGTTGATTACTAGTACTAAACATGTCTCCACTAACATAAGAGCATCGCTCAGTTACTCCTAATTTGGATACTAACAACGACTCCTTTTTGCTAATTACTGATTCTAACTCTAGGAGAGTACCTTTCATATGCGGATATTTTACAAGTAAGCTGCCAAGTAAATGTCCAGTACCTCCTCCACTGTCGCATATATGGCGTACGTTCGAAAAATCACACTTGTTGAGTGCTTCTAATACCCAGTTAGTTTGAGCAGAAGAATAACTACTCATTGCTTGATTAAATACTTGGGCATAATCTGGATTTCTATCTCTATATTCAAATATATTGCAGCCAAATTCACGTACAAAAGCATTTTGTTTGCCAGCCTTTATCATTGTCGGCAAATGTTTCTAAATGGCATAGTGCTCCGGTCCTTCTTCTAGCAATATTACACCTCTGAGTGTTTGTGAATGATCATTTCGAAGCAATTCACCTTGTGGAGTTATTGAGAATCCTGTACGATCAGGTTTCCAAAGAAGATAGGGCCCTCAAAAGTCTATTAGCCAATTTTTTCATCAAGATCAAGCTCATCTGCGATATTAGATGTAGTTTTGGCATCTGACGTTGCACAATCAAATATTCCTAGTCTAACTCCAGTATATAATATCTGACTTTTCCATCTACCAAAAATGATATCAAATGTTTTTTCATAATTATTGTCTGGTATAAAACAAATATTGTGCGAGTAAAGATACAGATAAGTTTTTTACTACGTAAATGGAAAAAGTTTCTTCAGTGGCATTAGGAAACGCTTGCTCTGCTCTGTTGTCATTGGGTTAACTGATAAGTCCTTGAATGTTAGTATATCACAAACTCACAAACAAATGTAGATATGATTAGTTGATATTTAGATAAGTAGACATAATATAAAAAGAAATTGCAATGAATAAAGTTCCAATCTACTTGCGCCATCTTCATTTTAATTTCATTAGCATAAAACAGAAAAAACCAGTTGTAAGGATTTAACTCTTCCCTAATTCCTTACGACCTGTAAAGTCAACCATTTTGACACATTCAATTCCACCTACTATTGCATTATGTACATGACCCACGGCAACTCACTCTTCCTCGTTGCATGAATGTCCTATGCCTTGACCAGTCCACGTTGCTGTTTCTCCACTGTCCTGCATGCATCTAGTAAAGTTAGTCAAGCTTGTTTACTTGTAAATCTTTATCCTGTGCTGCCTTCGCTTTTGGTTGAAAATAAAATTCTTGGTTGCCTTCAACAACATCAACTTATTTAACACATATTAATACACATCCGGGACTTTGGACTATATTTATTATTAATATGTTATGCAATTTATAACATATTAATACAATAAATTGGCGTTAAAAATATTTGTTTATTTATATTTTTATTTCGCACCCACCTTTGCGCCTTCTCTTGAATTGATTTGTGTCCCGGTTCCCGCGATAGTATTTGAAATGCAAGCATGTCTGAGACATGTTGTGCTAGTACTATCGTCCTCGGTTTTTGATAGTCTTGTCATTACAAAATGAAATCCTATAAGAGGTGCAAACACAGCCAATGTTAAGACTGCAAGCATATAGCTTTGAAGATATGTGAGGTACAAAGTTATTCCTGCACCTGTCATTATTTCAATCCACGTACAGGTGCATAGTTGTAATGCAATATGTTTTAAATCCTTATTCATAATATACATATTGTTGCATTAAAGGATTAAATACATTTTTCCAAATTGCCTCCATATTTATTTATTTCAGAACTATTTTTTTCACTTATCCTAGTCCTGCACTGCAGTTATAGATATATATCCACCTAATCTTTCTTATCCGTCTTGTGTTAAAGAGACCTAACCGAAAAAACGTCTAGCTTTTGATAATAATATGCAAAAACTATCGTCAACATTTACCCATAACCACAGAACAATAGTATCCACACTGAAATGGAATTCTGTCTACCTATCCAAATGTAAATGTGTATAATTGAAATCCCTTGCCTTTAACATCTATCACTATAGAGTGAACATTGTAGTCATTATGCATTGCTAAATTATATAGTCTTTGTCCATCAATTTTGAAACTACCATTTTGTGATAGATCCAGTCCTAATGAATCATTTAATGCATCTGCCGTTGAATTTACAGTTGCTTTACCATGTCTGCCTGCAGCTGATTCATTGCCATTGTAGACAGTACCTTCACCTTTACCTCCAGCCACTATATTAACCGACTTTGCGTAATAGATCAATGCAATTCTGCCTATATCACTTTGTAACTCCATATTGTCAGCATTGTTTTTCCACTTGCCTTGAAGGTATACAATACTAGGCTTGAAACTTGTATTAGATGGAATTGAATATGATATTGTCTGATCCGGCTTGAAACCTTCGGGGTTTCCAATTGGGGCTCTCGCTTTATCATAACCTAGGTATATCTCAGGTGTCGTAGCTTGATTTAGATCTACAAATTGGATACTTCGTGGTTTAATTACTGCACTTGATTTTGTGTTGAAACTTATCTCCTTCATACCCATTTGAGCTGCCCGTTCGGCTAACAGCAACTGAATTGCCTTTTCTGTTTGGTCATATCCGCCTTCTCCTATATGATTATCTCTTATGTATCCTTGGCTGTCTATTAGATAATCTCTAGGCCAGTATTGGTTTCCATAAGCATTCCAAGTTCCATGATTACTGTCTAGTGCTACTGGATAAGTTATTCCCAGTCTCTGTACAGCTGCTTTTACGTTGTCATAATTCTTTTCGAACTCAAACTCTGGTGAGTGAACACCCACTATCACTAAGCCGTTGTCAGCATATTTTTGGTTCCATTCATTAAGATGGGGAATAGTACGTATACAGTTAATGCAGCTATATGTCCAAAAATCTACCAGAACAACTTTTCCTTTGAGAGACGAAAGGGTTAATGAAATAATATTATCAGGTGTATTGATATAGCCACTTATTTGATCAAATTCAGGCGCTTTTATGAATTGGGATCTGTCAATGTGCTTGAATTGATCTGGATTAAGCTTTATTGTAACTATGGAACCATTCTGTATAGTTGATGTAGATACCAATTTCCCTACTTGTTGTTGTACTGAGGTTGTTGATGCCTTGTTAAGATTGGGACTGTTGAAATAAACTGCAAATCCTGCTATCAATGATATTACCGCAATTGCCATAACTAAGGCACTGATATTGTCTTTATTCATATCAATCAATGCTATTCTTTCCATTTCTCAAAATTCACCCCTCAAATTTGACCAACTGATTAACAAGTGGAAAGTTGGCTAGGAGTATCAACTGATTT
>JBKPMB010000164.1:0-9446 GCA_046731995.1 Thermoproteota archaeon
ATACAGTTAGACACATTTTTGGAGCTTTTAGATTCAAATAGCACAAAAATTCCCAAATATGCTTCATTAACACCAAATGATCGTATCCAATTTTTGTTACAATATGACACATTGAATAGAGCTAGCTATTGTACAAATGCCATGTTCCAGGTAGAACATTTCTTAAATGTGATAGGTAGTAGAATAGGTGTGGATAGAGACGGTTATTATAGCTATACGAAGAGACTTTTGTCTCGTCTAAATATATATGATGACAACAAATTCATGACTCTAAACGCACCGGCTCAAATAAGAAATTCGTTATATAACAATGGATGTCCAGATCGTGATTTCGAAGTAACAATAAGGGGACGATTATATAAATTCGCTAAAAGTAAACCAATTATATATACTGGTTGGGGGAGTTTGTATATATTATTTGACGAGCTATTGAACATTATGATTGAAATTACAGATAAGCACGCATTGCGAAAAATACCCAAAATTAAGCGCACTTCCGAGTACAATAACTGGTTACCATGATGATAATAATATTGTAAAAATAAGTCGGCTTAAGGTAACAGTACCTGCCTTCTTGAACATGATTTTTCATAAGATTAATCTTAAGATTTGTATGTCCTCTTGGAGTATGGATTTTAATTCTTATAGATGGTTCAATATTTCTAAAACAAATTTGAATTATTGGTTAGGTTCGGGATTCCCATTTTCTGTCTAATGAATTCTCTCCAAACTTCTGACATTATATTCAACTATCGAGCAAGCAGGGTTACCATATATAATAACAATTAAAAAATAAGATATCCGAAAATGGCGGGGGAGCACCCCGCTGTTTTAAAGTCAGTTTGCACAATTCGATCAGCCTTCACAGTCATTTCTGAGATTTGTGGCTCAATTCTATCTCAGGCCTATAAATTCGAAACGCTCTATACATGCAGATTAGAGAGCAAAATTACTGTATATCATCTTGTACTCCCCAAAGATTATCTTACATTCAGATAATAGTTTAGATGTTGATAAATAAAAGATGTGGGTAGTTGAGATAACACATCCTTTTTCTATTTTTGAGATCAATACATTTTTGTCCAAAAGTTAGGATCGCTGCTAGCGCCGGTTGTGCTACCGCCAGTTGCTGGCCCGCCGCTGCTAGTTGAGTTACTGCTGCTCTGGTTAGTACCACCAGCAGCTCCACTGGTCTGATTACCTTGTGCTGAGGCCATTTGTACAGAGCTAATAGCCAATACAGAGGCAACAAGTACTGATGCAATGACTGCTGCATATAGTGCTGTTATATGTCTGTTAAACATTGGACAAAAGGCTATGTTTACCGGATTTATAATTTTTTAGTTTTTTCAAATTCCGTTGGTTTTTATCTCGTCCCATTAACATGATAAGATATAGTTATTATACCATATTATCGTCTCAGATACAAATAGTTCCACAAAGAGAATCAAGTACACATCACATATTATAACTGGATTTGTGATGAATTCTTTCTAAGTTTTATTAGTCTTTTTGTCCACCTCGCTGCTTGTCATGAGTTCATCATCTACTATAGATTGGAGTGATGTAATAAAGAAGGAAGCAAGAGGCAGTAATGATGAAGATTTAGGTGAAGTACAAGAGGTGGGAGAAAATTATGTTTTAGTACAGAGAGGAATGATAAACAAAGACAAATTCTACATTCCAAAGAATATGGTTTAAAGTTATGATGGGGAAGTACTTAGATTTAGCATTTCTGAAGAAGATGCAAAATCAAGATTTTTGGGAGATTATCAGCCATCAGCAACAACAGCAAATGAAGGTTTGACTACTGCAAGAAAAGCAGAAGAAGCAACAACTACAGTTCCAATAACAGAAGAGAGGTTAGACGCATGTAAGAGAGAATCTACTAGAGAAGTCAGAATAACAAAGGAACCTGTTACAGAGACAAAAACGGTTGAGGTACCAGTTACACATGAAGAGATATCTGTATAGAGAAGACCTACCACTGGCAGCACTAGAGCAGATAAACCAGTACAATCAAAGACTGAAACTAAGGTTCCATTAAAGCAAGAAGAAGTGCAGGTAACAAAGCAGGCTTATGTAAAGGAAGAAGTATCTGTCAAGAAAGAACCAGTAAAAGAAACACGTACAGTAACTGACAATGTAACAAGTGAAAAAGTCAAGGTTAAAGGTGCTACTGGAGAAGAAGTAGAGGAGTAATAATAGAAGAATCATAGCAATTCAAGGGCAAAGGCCCCATTTTTTGTAATCTTTTAAAGTGAGTAAATAAGCATAAAGTGTAGCTGAATAAAATAAAGTAAAATAAAATTGAAACACCTAAGCAAAATCGAAATTAACTTATGAGATGCATCATTTGATTCAGAAAACTGAGACATCAAATCGATATTTTGCTTAGAATGTGTATTAAACATCATTTATATTCATGTATTCTATTAACGCTCCTATATCCGACGTAACGAAAGTATTAGTTCAGAATCATCGTTTGTTAAAGTAGTCAAAAATAAAAATGGTTGTCTTACTCACTCTCCTAAACAAGTATTAAAATTGCTTGATAGTACCAACATCAAAATAATCTCGCAACTTCTAAACGACCCAACTGTCAGCAGCCTGTCACTTGCAAACAAGCTTGATCTTCCACTCTCTACTCTTCAAAGAAGAAGAGCAAGAATTGAAAATGCGATACTAAAGAGAAATTATACTTTTAATTATAAAGCCTTTGGAGGTAGAGTTGGAGATTTGATTGTAAATGTTGATAAAGGCAAATCAAAGGAAATAGCTCAAAGCCTTCTTAAGAAGTACAAGAATAATATTGTATCATGCGACACTAGAATTAACTCACAACATAACGTTTCTGCTCATGTAGTTTACAAAAATACTGAGGAATTATATAAATTAATAGAAAGTATCAAAACTATGGACTATGTATCTGGCGTGCAATGTCTGAAATGGTAGAAGTAATAGTTGACAATAATTCTGAAGTTATAAGCGCTTTCTTTAATAATAATAAGCAGTCAAAGTGATTGAACACTGTTATCTGTGTTCACTGCATATTTACCTCTATGAACACATACGCCATAAACCGATAGCTTTTGTTTTTTGCTCTTATGATTTAGAAAACCATTTTATCGCAGCATTAACCGTAATATATGACATACACGATACTCTTATTTTTTGAGAAATTTTCACTTTGTTGCTATTATCTTTATAGCCTTGTCGTGACGTTCAACTAACTTTTGTTGCTGCTCACCAGATCTGGTTGTTGACCAAAATATTCCTCCAACGAATCAATAATTATAAGAGATTTTTCTTTTTCATGCTTGGATACATCCAGACCAGGATCACCTTGTGAAAGTACTTGTCTAACTGAATCAATAGTTTCATAAAATGGATTCACAAGAACAATTTCGTTATTCTCTTCAATTTGGTTATGTGTATACTTGCAATAAAGCTTCCTTACTGTGTCTAAATCTGGATATATTATCATATGATGAGCACCGTATTGTGCTTGGTTTAGGTGATGCAAAGCATCACTAATATGACAGTTTATTAGCATGTATATCAATTATTTCTCCATCATTTATCAGTCACATAATAATGATGCACAAACGATATAACTATTGTAGAATGGTATTTTATAACCATTATTGTATATTACTCATATTGTGAAAATCCTTGTCTTGAATCTCAAATGCAGTCATAAGTACTACCTTTACTTGTTTATCAATCTCCTTTGCTTTCCTTATTAGTTCATAACCGTTCATTCCTGGCATCCTAATATCAGATACAATAAGGCTGCAATTTTTGCAATTTATTTTGAAATCTTCTAATGCCATAACTGGATCAGTGAAAGTAGAGATTTTCCTTCTGTTCTTTTGTAATGATTGCTTACATCCTGACAACTCAATAAATTCCAAACGTACGCTTCATCTATAGTCTGCTGATTTAGTATTCAAATATCTTTGTGCTCTGCTAGTATCATAGATTTAAGCGCTTGAAACCAAAGGCTACAGAAGATCTAGTAAAACATGTAGCAACAATTCCAGGATGATTTTGCTATCAAGACTTGACAATCTAGTACCAACCAAATATCGTAGATCAAACTAATTTAGCTTGATGGAACAATCAAAAAAAGAATGAGGGAATAAGTACATATTAACTAAATAAGGTCTAGAGGACATTCTAATAATTTTATTATGAAACTGATTAGGTAATACTTTTTTTACTATTGTGTTTCGTCTCGTGTCCACTATTTCCGGTTTCCTAATGGAATTTGGTAATCACCCTTTTGCATGTGTTCTGTTAACACATGACGTTGCATATCGCCCAAGCTGTCAAATTTTGCGTCACACAGTTTGCAAGTAATACTGTCTCGCTCCAGCAATGCATCGTCTTTGGACAAGATTCTCTCCTGTTAGTATATACATAATATTGCGTATAAAGCTTGGCAAAACACTTATCATGGACCAATCTAGGACGTTAAGGAAAAATTTGTTCGCCAGTATACCTATCTATTATTCTGATTGCTTTTGTTGGACAAGTCTGGGCTGCAGCAAATATGCTATCAAAGTCTGCTCCAGTCTCTGATTTGACTATTGCCTTTGGATTTAAAATTTTATTCTTTTCGACTACAAAGACTTTAGGTGCAAGCGTTTCACAACTACCAAATGCCATGCAAAGGGAAGGATCTACAGTTAAGTGAAAACGAGCATCTGGAATATCTATAGATTGCGTTTTTAATTCAGCATCTAAATCACTATTATTGTTTATTTTTGCATTTTCATGAAGATTATGATGATATGATGATCGATGCGAATGGACTTTATAATAATGATCTTTCATGTTATCATTATTGTCGACATCATCGCGTACTACTTTATCTTCCTTATGTGACCAATCGTTAAAGTCTGTTTCATCATACTGTCTTCTTTTCTCTCTATTTGAAAGAACCTCGAAAGCGGCATTAATTTTCTTTATCATATCTTCAGCGAAGTCTGAATTGTTTCTATCAGGATGATACTTTTTGGCTAGGAGCCTATACGCTGCCCTAATATCAGTATATTTAGCCTTTTCAGGTACGCCCAGAATTGCATAATAACCCTTAGAATCCAAGAGACATATATCAGTATATAATACACGGGACAACAGAGGTAAAAGTGTTTAGAGAGATGTGTGCCTGTGGATCAAACTAGATAACCGGTACATCTATTTAATGTAATAGCATAAAAGTGGATTACATATACAAGTGTATTGAATCACACCTAATCTTTTTCTACAACATTGTATTTGTATCTATGAGATAACATAATTATTTTGCAAGTTCAATCTTTCTGAAATGTTCGTGTTTCATCTGGTGAAGGATCCAAACTTTTCATAAGCATGGAAGACTACACGTACTAAGGAAATTTCTAAGAACTCCTACATAGATTGGTTATAACCAAGTTAACCCTTGTAAGCCTAGCTCTTAATTGAAGCTAAAAATGTGATCTTGTACTGTACCAATCCAATGTTATATATTCTGATTCAATTGTATGGCATAACAACCAACAAAAGTGTTGAAATTGTTTCGGTCCAATAGATATTCATGATCAAAGTAAGGATGCTCAAAAAAACAATATTGAAAGCGAATTTTATTCTGCAGCGTTTAAAGCCATTGCATTAAAACCAGTTGAAAAGATAGCAAAAGAAAACACACTAAAGAAAAGATGCAAGGTCCCCTATGATGTAACTTCCAACCGCACAGGTGAGAGTATTCAGACCCACAGAATAACAAGTATAGTTAGTCCAGTTAAATGATAGCTTTCTCATATTCATGTATTCATTAATGCCTTGTCATTTTTGACGAATCCTTTAAAGTTTATTGTGGGTATAACACATAACATAATGACAAATGAAAGAATCTTGTAAGATACTACTTCCGAACAGCATGGATGAGCAGAAGAAGAGCGAACATCAAAAAATCCAATTGAAGCTCAGCATTATTTTCAAACAGAAAGTAATTGATACTCCTCAGACCTTTGGATCGTTTTATGACCCCAATGGAGAAAGATATTGTGCAATTTCGGCGCTATCAAGATATTTTGGATATGACATAGCAGCAGCGGTATTAAAGAAAACTCAGAGTGACAAAAATACTTATTCTCCAGAATTAATTCCACATGGCATTTTAGAAATGATAGAGAATTTCTCCATATATAATAGTCATATAGGAAATCTTAAGTGTTTTTGTTCAAAATAGGATTATTATTATCGTAATAGTTTAATCTGTTTACTTATACACCTAAACTACTACCATAAAATGACATTTAGGCAAATAGGTGATTGGTTAGAAAAAAGAGGTATGTAATAAGTAACTGTGACCCAGGTGGCGTTCTTGAAACCAATCTGTTGATACATACTGCACCTGCTTGATTATTAATCGGTTCATTTTATATGTTACATGCCTAAAACACAATAGAAGCAAGAAAGTTCATAATTGAAAAAATTCAATGTTAGCTGCTAAGGAAATAACGTGTCTACAGTACAACAGGCATACGACTGATTTTCTAGATGCTATCAATGTTGTAAAGAGGAAAGGAGGACAAAACCAGCAAAACATGTTCTCGATTAGGAAATCATGGAGTCGGTAATAATACCACATAATGCCCCTGAACTAGGCACGTAGCCGGAAAGCCATTGAAATTATATCTCGAATTTATACATCGAGTTTCAATAACACGTTGAGATATATGCCGCGATACGTTTTTGGCATCTCACAGCTATAGCTGGCAAAGAAGATTAACTCGAGGAGAAAACAGATCTCATGTTAATTCTATTTTGAAATAGTTTAAACCTTAAACTTCTCTAATTCTGCAATACTCAATTTTAAGAAGACTTCGGCACCGTTGAACCCGTCGACTTCTGACTTAGGCAACTTATACTCCTTTCTTGCACCCTCTGTAATTATCACTATTGAATCTGTATCTACAGCATCAACGTTTCCAGCATCCTGTTCATCTCTTGATCTTACATTTTTGTGTACTATTCTATCCCAGTCCAAGACAGGTGAATCATCTTGTGGCATATTAGAAATAATGTATAATCATGTATTAATTTTTTGTGGCTGGCATACCAAGCAATCAAGATGTCATCATGCATAAATTCCTTAGTACTAGAGTGTATCACTTTTGATCTAGTACAGCGTTAATACTAAATTCAAATTATCATGAAATCATCGACAGATGAATCCGCGACCCTTATGTCATTGCTGCTTCCTAATACTAAAAATTGACTCCTTGGCTCTTGTATAATATGCCATCCTTGAGTTCCTGGTCCTTTCGCATAACTGATATGGTCGCATGGCATCAGTAGAACCTCCTGATGGTAAAAAATAGTGAAAGGTATCATAGGCAAATTTTTATGCAGGAACCATAAAATACATTTGTGATATAAAATACGTGCGACGAATTTTGATATGCGCACCTGATTCTATTGCAAGGAAGTTGGAAGATAAACTAAGACATAAATTCGATGTAGAAATCAAAATTGTTTCCAGCGATGTATGTGAAATAAAAGGAAAAATTAAAAGAGGCTGGGTTCCGATCTGTACATTCGCACACAATGAAAACTTAAAAGATGTGCTGACAATGTTTCAAGTTAACTACGAATTAAAAAATAGAGTAAGGAAGATATAGGCCTGCACTTGGGTAGAAGGAAAGAAAGCCAAAGTTTTGATGAATTATAAGAAATTACATTCATGGCAATGCTTGGCTTTGAAGTTTATCGGCATCAAAATATAATATATGAATGAGCTGAGTTTATATTTTAAATTTGTTTTATTTGATAGACCCATACGACTTGTACCTCAAAGATACTATTCTTAGGTCGGATAACCGATCGAGCGATATTATTGTGTGCATGCTTAGCGATAAAGTTCTTTACTTGCTAAATCGATTTTTTCCCCTCAGGGAACAATGAATAATAAAGCTCTTCGAAACGCGACTCAACAACTACCATAGCATGCAGCAAAGCAAAGATTGAATCGAAAAACAATTGTTTATCTTTCAATGAATCAATGAAGAGTAACTTGTGCACAACTATTTCAGGAAACCGCGTGTCACAATTTACATTCAGGAAATATACGAATCTATGGATGTCAATATACACTTGTTGCTGCTCTTTCTTTCTTAGGCAGTTAATAGATTTGATATCTTCTTCTGTAAGAATAATATTCGATTGAATCGAAAAACTATCATCGAATTTGCTGCCAAATGTAACAAAAAAGAACCTTTGTTGCTCTCTTGGAGGATATACCTTAGATTCAAATTGCGTTGGTGCATTTTTATCTCTATTCCTTGTTGTCACATTTACTGTAAAACCGTAATCGTTTAACCATCGATTGACTTTATCAAATGCAATTTCTTTATTCAGTTCGTGGTTCATTTACTTTTGTTTCAAAGAGTTTCAGAAATTTAATCTTACTCAAGGATTCATTTTTGAGATGAAGTAAGAGATATGTAAGTTAGTTATTACATTGACCTCAAACACTATGGAAAGCACTACTTATACGTATCAAAAGACAGGGCTTCCCTCGATCATGAAGATGATAATACCAACAACAATAACGACAGTAACATGATAGACATATTTATCAAAGGTACAAGCATGAACCTGATTATGATGATGAAGATCACTTAGAAGAAGAGCACGAAGACGGAACTGAAGTCGTAGCAACAACAATAAAGCAGGTTTTTACAGGTCAAGATATTGATAGAACAACGTCTTTGATGCTTTTGAGTCAGCATTCAAGGTTTATCATTTCAGCGACACCAGTGAATATGGTTGATGGTAGTGAAAATGAATTCACTGATTATATCCAACTGCTGACAAAAATAAAATGCATTATAACAATATTCAGAACCAGCTTACTGATAGCTTAAGTACAAGACTCACAGGTAACATGATCAATATGGTATTGGGTCATCCAACAATTATAGCCTTGACAATATCCACTCTATTTTTAGTGTCACTTTGGGCACATAATGTCTACGCTCTGAACAATTATACAAAGCCTGCACTTTCAGCCATGTTACCTCCAAATAAACTATCCAATATAACAATAACAAGTAATTAAAACAGCGTATATTCAATCCCAACAACATCCGTTCAAGTAGACAAATTTAGTACTAACTATGTTATAGATGGTAGAATCTCTTCTTTGAAAAACTCGAGGAATTTCATAGCTTCAACAGTAATGGATGATTTTGATAAAAATCCTAACATTGGATATATAGTAAATGGCAGTAGCAGCAACCAAGCTCTGGATGCAACTTCTGCTTCTCCTGCTCAACCAAGTCTGCCTAATCCCTTTGTGAGTAAGAATTTAATAAATCAAAAGATTTCAAATGAAATTCAAGACGCTATTGCAGCAGCATCTTCTACCAGTTCTACTGAAACGCGTGTAGAAA
>JBKPMB010000165.1:0-3247 GCA_046731995.1 Thermoproteota archaeon
CACTTATCAAAAATATTGCCTCGCATTCACAATGGCCGTCGATTCTAATGAATCGTCCACATTTTGGGCATACACTAAAAGGCCGTTTTTGTGGTGGTAAATCTTCATCTGTATCGTTCGAAGAATAGACTAAAGCATACATATTTGTTATTAGCAAAGGTACTTTATAATATTTTCACAAAAAATGTATATTCAATACAGGTTACCTATATTCAAGTCATTTTGATGTTATTTGCATATTAAAATCATTTCAACTTCTAATTTTTTTATATGTATATTGTTACTACATATCACACTTTAAACATTTTCCTTTATACTATCTAATTGATTTTAATAATTGTAGAAAAATTTGTAAAACAGCAATGAGATCGAGATTCCTTCTCTCTTGGCATCTAAAGACACGCACTATAACCCAACAACAAGAAATTCTTACATGCAATACTTCTATTAGCATTATTTACTAATCATATAGTATTAGTTGTGCTAAGAATTGCGCTTGTTCAAATAAATTTATACAATAACAAATCTAAGGCAGTAGAATATGCACTCAAACTACTAAAGAAAGTTGGATTGTCCGATTCAGACATAGTATGCTTACCAGAATTATGGTATACAAAAATAGTCAAAAATTTTGAAACAGAATTTGACAAGATAATTGATGCCGCAAAAGAATATAATATGGTGATAATTCCAGGCGCTTTTGTAGAAAGAAGCGGTAATAATTACAATAATTACAACAAAAATGGCAATAATCTACAGATCTCTTCTCCTGTAATTGCAGATGACGGAATGATATCAGGCCGGCAATTAAAAATTCATCCATTTGGACTACAGCGCAAAGTTGTAAAAGCTGGCACCAAAGTAGAGCTATTTAAATCCGGGAATTTTAAGTTTGGAATAGGAATATGTTATGATATTGTTTTTCCAGAGGTTGCTAGAGCATTAGTTAAGAAAGGTGCAGACATACTCTTCTTCCCTTCAAAAATAAGATATGAGGGCATAAAGCCTTGGCATATGTATGTACAAGTGAGAGCTCTTGAAAATAGAATACCGATAGCTGCACCAAATGTTTGTAGTGATAGCAATAATGGTATCTATAGAGGAAAAAGCATTTTCGTTGATTTTGATTACGATCATAAGACTGATATTACTGTTCCAAATCTTAGATTTGGATCGTCGAAAAATGATCAGATAATCATAATTGACATTGATCTAAATCGTACTAGAAAATTACACAAGAAAAGGTTTGAAGATTTTCGAAGTGACCTATATGGCCAACTCTGAAATAATTTATATACATAATACTTGATAAGAGAGCTTTCTCTACTACAATTCTTTTAGTATCTTAGTCTACTGCTCTTCCAATCCTTGTACTGCATATATTTATGAAAATCTATAATTCTTGATGCGTTTTGTTTGTTAGAAATGGAATCAACTTTACCTAATTACGTCGACATTTTAGTCGACATTGTTATTCTTTGATTCCGCCTTCTTTATACCACTTATTCTTCTGGAAAATAGCACCGATATATGAGATGGCAATTGTCATTATTCTTCTTATTATTATTATTATTATTATTATTATTATTATTATTATAATACGAGTTGCAGTTGTATATGAATTCGTATATATAGTGCGGTCACCGGGATTTGAATTCCCGCTCGTCTCTTATTGCAAGACAAGTCCCGGGTTACGGGCTGACCTCGCATTCTGCATAAATGCATGGAAGGCCAGTGTCCTAACCAAACTAGACGATGACCGCACCATACACTAGCCGAGCATGAATGGATATTAAATCTTAGCGCTCTGCCAAATTAAATATGCATAAATCTATTTATCTTCACGGAATATATAATCGAGCAATATATCGATCGTTTTATCTTTTGCTTTTCTTTTGTAATGCTCTATGCCCTTTTTCGGGACATCCATTGCTTTTTCTTTCTCAACTTCTTCTACTGATCTATTATCCAGAGCACCCTCAAATTGTATCCTATATCCCTTAAGTTTAGAAATCGCAGTAGCTTCACAAATGTCCCTAAGCCAAACGGAACCTATAAAGTAAATATGAGGAGGATTAATTTTGGTTTTGATAATATTTAGGACATTGTCAAAGGCCTGTGCCACATTTTCTGAGATGCGGTCAATTACAATGATTTTATCATCAATTCCTGCCTGTACGAGTTTACCTTTAATGATTTCAGCATACATCATGTTTGCAACAACAATAATAATCATAGTTTTACAGTTATCAGGTTTTGACTGCATAATAATTCTAAAAGTGTCGATACACACGTTTACCCTTTCATTTATATAGTCTGGCAGACTCCCAACATTTGATATACTTCTATGTATGGCATATAGGATGATCAGGTTTCCATCGGTAAAGCGCGTGTTCATATCCAAAGTACTACTGCCTGCAGGTCGTAATCACAACTTCACGTATATAATATATTCTCTGTGAATAAAATATGGAGCTACACAAAGTATTGTATCTTTCTCTTTACATATTCTCAACTAACTATCAAAACAGCTACAATGGCTATTGGATATAACTAAAAGACAGAGAGCAGATTGAGAGAACGCAAGCAATCTAATTGTATAAAACATGATCAATGCAAAATGAGAAAAGTAAATGGTATAAATCTCTTGTCTTTTGATTTACTGCCCTTCATTCCATACCATCTACCTGGCATTTCCTCTAAAATGTACTCCAAACTGAACGGTTATTTGTGTAAATTAGCGTTAAGCACTATTTTACAACATCAAAATATAACACAAAAAATTAGAGCTGTGTGTCAAAGTGTCCTTATTGTAAGGAGGAGTTCCAACCAGAAGACCTAAAAGTAGGTCACTTTGATGAGCATTACTCAGACATACCATTTTTGACATTTGATTGTCCAAAATGTGGGGTCATTCTATTCATCAAAAGGGCTTCCTAGCCTACACATTTCATAGGCATTATTGAGTATTTTCATTAATTGTTAAGCTACGATATTTAGCTCTTGTTTGAATGAAAGTACTTTACTAATGATTGCTCCAAAATCTAAGGTTAGAATAAAAATTAATAATATGTGTGAGGTGACAATTATTATGCCAGTAATACAAGTAACAATAAGCCAGGGAAGATCTGTAGAACAGAAAAGAGAACTGTTAAAGTATTGACAAGAGAGACAGCAAGGATTATGAAAACTGATGAGGAAAAGGTAAAAATTTTAATCTATGAATTTCAAGATATAATTGGGGAAA
>JBKPMB010000166.1:0-2833 GCA_046731995.1 Thermoproteota archaeon
AAGAACAATTACCATTTATAAGCCAACAGCAAAAGGATTAGAATTTTGTAGTGGTGTATTGCAATCCTATGAGAGAATGTTTCCTAGGAAAAACTGCTAGCCACAATAGGCAAGAATGATTCGAGCAACCAACTAGTATTATTTTATCACAATGACAACTTGGAAGGAAATTTGGTATCAAACTACATTTGATTTATGCAGGTAAATAAATTTTGAACAGAATCTGTGATAAAATATTATGAAATGACTCTTTGTCACTTATCAATAAAGATGAGATTTTACGTAAATGTTTTACAAATGCTAGAGAACAAAATCACCGATATAAATATGAAAAATGTGCCGCGATTATACTCACCAAAGTTCCTCCCCATTGGTATTCCAGAAGATTTATCATTACCTTTTTGTTGTATATGTTCGATAATTCATATGCGCGATCTGTGTGGTGATGATCATGATTTTTTTATCAACGAACTACAGCAAGACAATATTGGTGGACAACGTTCAAAGATCGATGTAATAGCTACTATTCTTCATATTTGCCTAAATGGGAGTTTAAAAAACCATATTATAGGAAGGGGTAACTTAAGTGATTCCATGACCAATCACTACCTTACCTTGTTACTCTATCACAATTTGTTGGAAACTTACAAGGATGAGGACAATAATAATCGGACGTACTATAGAACTACCAAAAAAGGACAAGCTGTTATAGCACATTATAACGAAATACAAAAACTTTTTTTAAAAGAAGGTTCTTCCAGGTTAAGCAGCTATAATGTTAGCAGTAGTAGCACTCGATATTATCCAGAAAAACGAAAATACTCCACTAATTCTGTTCTACCTGAATACAGGATCCTCATCATAGATGACGAATCTGATATCACATCTGCATTGAAGAATGGTTTAGAGCTGCAGGGATTCAAAGTTGACGTATTTAACGAACCCCTTAAGGCCTTATCAGACTATAGCGTTGGAACTTACAATTTATTGATTCTTGATGTAAAGATGTCTAAAATGAACGGATTTGAATTATATAAATTGATTAGGAAATTAGACAAGAATATCATAGTCTGTTTTTGGACTGCATTTGAGGTTTGTTACGAAGAACTAAAAAAAATATTTCCTGCAATGGATGAAAAATACTTTATTCGAAAGCCAATTGCTATGGATGATCTGGTAGATCGTATAAAAAGTATAATCTCATCGTCAGAGAAAATGACTAATATGACTGTCCATAATAACAAGGTTGCTCATATGCAAGAAAAATGAAATTTTTTGATTTCCCTCAGAAAAATTATATCTTGTTAAGTGTTATTGCTGTTTGTGCAACATTATTAGCAGTCCTTTCCTATCAGTATTCTTCTATTTCTTATTCCGATCAGATTTTCAGGTTGGAATTCGAAGACACCAAATCAAATGCAAAAATACAAGCTGACTATCTTTCGTTAATTTTATCAAATGGCTTAAAATCCATTACAACAAACCTACAAGTCCTTTCTAATTCCCGCGGACTTCAAAACCATGACAATGATAGCAGTATTTTGTTAGATGCCGTACAACAATCTACAAATGAATTGCCGGATTCTTATATGTGGCTTGACCAAAATGGCAAATTGGTTTGGTTAAGTGGTGGTGGTAGCCTAAACGAGGTTAAAAACCAGAAGCCGGATAGCTTCGACTTTAGCCAAATGCCTTATTTTACAATTCCAAGGAATACGAATGCTCCATACTATGGCAGTACTGTTGTGGAACAAAATAGCAAGGATGAGAGCCCTGTTAGAATGTATATTTCCTATCCAATACTCGATAGTCATGATTCAAATAATAATGATCGTCTAGGCTCATTCAAAGGCACAATTACCGCCATAATCACATTTGACCTTCAATCAGATATCTTAAAAAGACAATCGTCTATAGAAGTTCAAAAGAATTTGGTAATGCTTGTCGATAATGACGGAACCATCATGTCATCTCACAGTAATCAGTTGGTCGGTAAGAGCATATTTCAGTATGCATCTCAAGTTGGAGCTACTCGAGCGCAAGCATTAAATCAGTTTTTCAGACAATCGTTAGCTGGATATGACAACGCTAATTCTACGGATATAAGGTTAGATGGTAAAATGAGTACCATTATCTCAAAGCCAATAAATAATAATGGAAAAAAACTCTGGACGTTATATATCATTTCTCCACACGACCTTACAAGTATGGTTAGTTCATTGTCCAAACAACAAAATAACTTTAGTACTTTGATGATAATAGCAATAGGAATAATCGCGTTTGGAATCGCATGGGTGATCATCTCTTGGAATAGGGGGTTAGAATCCATTGTAAATTCTAGAACTCTCGAATTGAAGAAAACAAACAATTACCTTACTTCAATTAATGAGCAACTAAAGGTTCATGATAAAATGCAAAATGAGTTTATTAACATTGCGAGCCATGAAATGAAAACACCTACTCAATCCATTCTATTGCATTCAAGCCTTTTATTTGCTCGGCCTGAAATAAGGGAAGAGTCTATAGAGGCTATACGCAGAAGTGCTAACAGACTCCAAAGGTTGACGAATGATATACTTGATGTTACAAGGATAGAAAGTCATACATTAAAACTCAATAAAGAACGGTTTAACTTGAGAGATATTATAATAGGGCTTCTGGAAGAGTATGATGCAGAAGTTGATAATGGAAAGGTTCAACTAGTCTATGATCCGAAGGATATTTTTATACTAGCTGATAAATCCAGAATAATCCAAGTTATTTCTAATCTATTGAGCAATGCAATCAAGTTTACCAAGGAAGGGTCTATTCGTCTAATCACGGAGAGGAGAAT
>JBKPMB010000167.1:0-3817 GCA_046731995.1 Thermoproteota archaeon
TTGCTAAGCCAGCAGGGTTAGTAAACAATCCATTACCAAAACCTAGTTGCCCCCAAGAAGTTATAAAAGTACCATTACTCGTAAATTTTTGTATCTGGTTAGATAAGCCAGTGAAGGAAGTAACATAAACATTGCCTGAAGGATCTATTGCTATATCTAATGGTTGGGAGAATTTACCAAAGCCGACACCTCCTGAACCCCATTTGCCAACCATTGAATACTGTTGTTGTGTTGCGTACGCGGTTGGAGATATATTGACGCTACTTGAGCAAACCAAAACCAGAGCTAAAATTATGGTAATTATGCTAATTGAATTCAACAAAAGATTTCTATTTGGCATGACGCAGTAATGTGTAATAATGCACATATATAAAAAATAAGCGTTGACATTACAGGAACAATTGTTTTAGAATATTCAGACACATAGATTATAAGCATCAACCAAAAAGAAAAAAAATATTTTCTTCTATGATCATGTGGTAACATCATGACATCGATTTTTTCTGTTCAGTTAGTTTTGCTATCGCGTAGGCATACGCATATTTGGTGGTTGTGACGATGGCATAAGGGAAAAAGGTGGTGGCGGTCCCATTTCATGTCTGAACACTATACCAAATATTGGCGTATTTCCGTAGTGATTTTTCACCTTTGCTGGATCAAGCCATATACTTATCACTCTGTCATCAATTACTTTTATGCTAATTGGTACATCTGGAACTATTCCTTCTCTCAAACTCGCCGAGGCAGTTCCATTAAAGACGACTGTAGTTTTGTTTGGCATAGATTTATTCTGTAGAGCAAAATTTGTAATTGAATGGGTATGCATAGCAGATCCATTTGTCATAATCATTCTAAAGGAAGCAGTGAATACATTTGCATTCCCTCCTTGTAACCCTGGACCATTTGCGCTGTTAGTTGGTGTTGTGGTTGCTGTATTATTTATCAAGTTTGTCTTCCAAAATCCTGTCAGAATCCAAGCGGGCTTGCCATTATTATCATCTTGAACGCTGGAAATAGCACCAAAAGTGTAGTTTCCTGCCTCCCTAAACGGATTAGATCTAAAATGCGGCTGTGCAAACGCGGTGCTGCTGTTACCATTAATATTGCTGCTATTATTATTAAAACTGACAAATGCTATATCTATAACTAACATTGCTGTTATTATTACAGCTATGGGTCTGTTTGCCGTTGTTTTAGTTGACATGCATATATAATGTTGTATTTAGGTTCTCTTATACCTAACGATTATGTTGAGCGGTTCCAAAGATAATATGTAATATTTAGTAAATTACTGGTTCAATTCATAATCTTTAATTTTAATACTAATATGAAGTCCTCTGTATCAAATAAGCAGGCAAAATATTTCTATAGAATTGCATAACAGAAGAATAGTTAGTTTGGCGAGGTGCAATAGACAAGTTTTTGCCGCATCAAATAACCTCCATAAGATATCTCATTTATTGTTGTACTGTACATCACCATTAAGATTATACACATGTCATAGAAGTTGCAGCTTTGAACCTCGAAATCAACTAATAATCATTTTACTACTATCACAGGACAATGCGCATAAGTTACAACACCTGATGCAACACTTCCAAGTAGCAATTTCTTAAATCCTGATCTTCCTTTAGTACCTATTGCAATCAGATCAACGTTTTCTCTTTCAGCAAAATTCACGATACCACCTACTGTAGTTGTAGAAGATATTATTTCTGTTCTCATATGTATTTTATCATCATAAGCATGATCTGACAACTTTTGTTTTATTCTATCTAAATGCTGTTGAGCCTGTTGTCTTATTTCAATTATGTGTGGTGGCAGATTTGGACCAAATAGAGTTATATCTGATAGAATAACATATAATGCGATTAGTTCTGAATCATATTTCCTAGCTATTTCTACAGCATAATCCGCTGCATCCATTGATGCCTCAGAACCATCTACTGCGACAAGTATTTTAGTGAACTTCTTTTTAATCTCCGCTGACGAACTAATATCATCGTTCATATCCGATTATTGGACATGAAGGCGGCTGCATAATTAAACATATGCAACAGCAGCAATTTTATCTTATCAGCCATAATAAATTGCAAAGTTGCTTTACACATAGATATGATATTACAACAAATACTACAACAAGCTGGCTTGCATAAGCTGACATAGTCGTGAGGAGATGCTAAACGTGGGTGATACCTTCTCCCCTGCTACATGCACAAGATCATTGACTACTACCTAATATATGTCAGGACGTAATAAATGCAAAAGCAGATGCACCATTTTTGTAAACATTAATAACCATGCACTCTATAATGTGCTTTAGAAAATAATAATGATACAATTACCTAGAGTATCACGAACATTTTTGATGACATCTATGCTGCTGTTGATTTTAGCAACATCATCATTTGCATCTACAATATTTGTATATAAGGCAGCATATGCTCAGAACTCTAACACTGGGTTTGGAGAGACAACTTATCTAGCGCTTCCAAATGGTAAAAGTATACCCATAAAATACGTAATAAATACAGGTAAGCTTTTAGGTGTAGTATTAGACAAAAGTAGAGCAACACTTAATGTATTGCTCTCATCAGCATCTGCAGGTGCTGATAATAATAACGGAAATTTAACAATTCAAATACCAAGAGATGTAGTTGATAATAAAAAAGAAGGTAATGCAGATGCACCATTTAGAGTACATGTAGATGGTAAAGATGCAACTTTTAAAGAGGTAGATAATAATAAAACAACAAGAACTTTATCAATTCAGTTTGGTAAGGATGCTAAAGTTATAGATATAATAGGTAGTACAAGTGCAGTACAATAGTAACAAGTTCATAGTTCAACTACAGTTCAATACCAGAAATACGCTACGGGTTACAAACATCAAAGGAAACAGGTAAAGACAACAAATTTTCTTTTCACTCAGCTTCGGCAATATGTTAAACTCGTTCCCAAATACCATTATTATTCCCTTCCTTTATGCACATATTTGATAATATTCACTTGTTACCAAGTTATTTTGTGCTGTGTGAATATTCCATTATATAACGATCCTGTCTTTTATCTATTACCAGTACCAAAAGTCCAACAATAGATAACGATATAACAATATTCATTTCTCGGTTTTCCATATTACATTCATCGTGTCTATAAAATAAAAGAATAGCACCAAAAATACGAGTGCGATCAATCCAAGCATAATTAAGCGTATTTCGTTCATATATCATGAATTACATTGTGACGCCCTATTTACAACTTCTAAAAGATATTCAACACATTTACAATTTTGTTCATGAAAAACTATTTTGTTCTTTTTGGTTTCTTGAACGCATAATAAAAGAAAAGAGCTGCAATAATGCTTGCAATAAGGTACCAATATGGTATAACTAACCCATTGAACGAAGATGACTTTGTAATAATTAATCCACCTATGTTGTGTGTAGTCCAGTCAGAGGCCTGCAAAGTCCCCTTTGTGGATCATTGTCAAGAGGAAGCCACCACCTAAACTAATCCATACAAAATCCTCTACAAGGATTGCCGAAATTACATTCGCCACTCCTAAAGATGCAGCTCTTCTCCTGTCATGTCTTTCAAGTATGTTAAAGCTAACACTATCAAACAAAGACCCAAATCCAACAATAATAAAGATCACTATCATTGGAAAAACGTCATATGGATAGAGGTCCTCCCATAATATGAGTAGCAACACTATGAGTATTTCCTTTCACTGTTAAATTAGCAGTTTTTCCCTGCACTGGATCGTTAATATAATAATATTCCAAATAACCATAACTGACAGCAAAAAGTATCA
>JBKPMB010000168.1:0-14248 GCA_046731995.1 Thermoproteota archaeon
GGGTATAAACCTATTAAGAAAGGAATTTTTTGCAATGTACTTATCCCCTTATCAGGATAATACGTTTGCAGTCTCTTGTTAACGAAACTAAATATTCCTAGTTTTTTAACACCATAAAGCCCTGAAGCTCCTGATATTATCAATGCTCCACCATTAGGTAAAGTTAGGCATGAGGGATACCATCTTGCGATCAATGTACGTTCTCTTAAATGCCATTTTTCACTTGAACCACTAAATGTATAATTGCATATGCTTGGTGGGTCAAAAAGGAGAAAAGGGTTATGTATAGCTTGATATTGTCCACCGGAGACAAATAGCTCTCCGTTATCTAAAAAACAATGGCCGCCACAGAAGATATTTCTCTCAAGAATATAATCAATGCCAGTCCATTTTTGGATCTACTAATTCCCACGCTCCTTTATGAGATGCACTTCCAAGTAAGCTGTGCTGGTGTCCGTCACCTTCTCCATGTACGTCATCTCCATTTCCTTGTTTATGCATACTTGGATACGAAATTAAAAGGACTTTACCATTATGCAATAGAGCACAATGTATACCCATAACTTTTGCTGAATAGGCTATTTTCCATTTCCCTTCATTTGCCATGCAATTATCCAATATTAGGTAAATTGCAAGTATAAACATTTGATGTTATTTTTATACTAAATTGACTTTCACTAAAATTTTATAATTAATAGATCAAGCTAAATGTAATTTATAAGTTCCTTAAACTCGCTGACAATAAAGTTGTAGTAGAGTACTCATCAGGAGCCTTGGGGATCTTATGTTTGAAATATTTTTTCTTTTCTTTATTGAATTATGTGGAATATCTCATTGATGTTACTTACAGTTAAATCAGGCAGGATATCTATCAAAATCCCTGGTTTTGGTCCTCCGGCTACCACATAGATTTTGTCATTAATGGCCACTGCTGTTAGTCCGTGACGCGCAGTTGGCATTGGTGCTTCAGATGTCCATTTGTTAATTTTAGGATCGAATTTTTCATTTTTATTAAAAGTACCAAAAAGATGTTCACCTCCAAATACGTAAATACTACCATTAGCTGCAGCAGCCGCGGCTGCCAATCCACTCCTCTTTGAGGGCATTGGCTGTAATATATTCCAAGTGTCATGGCTAGGATCATACATTTCATTATTGTTTAAATTCACGAAAAAGGATAATATGCTAGTAATTCTGCCACCAATAGCATACAACTTCCCATCAACTATAGCTGATGCCAGATGATGTCTTGCAGTTGGCATTGGTTTTTTTTCCACCCATGTGTCAGTTTGGGGATTATATGCTTCATTTGTCTTTAGAGTACCAGAAGAACTTACACCACCTATCGCATACAGAGTACCATTAATAAAATTTGCAGTCAATGCTGCTCGCGCAGTTGGCATTGATTTGCCTTCTTGCCATTTGTTGATAGTCGGATCGAATATGAATAATTTGTTGCTTGGAATTTCTTTATCAAGATAACCTCCAATTACATACAGTTTATTGCTATATGATGCTGCACCAACATGATTAAGTGCTACTGGTAACGGAGGGGCTGTACTCCATATATTTTTCTGAGTGCCATAAACTTCTACAATATTTGTATTCACCAGTGTGCCGATATTTCGAAATCCTCCAATAATATAGATCTTTTCACCCAAAGCTGCACCGGCAACTTCCGATCTTGGAGTAAGCATATTTGCTCCTTTAGTCCAAAATGAAGTTTTGATCGTATTTACAGATGTATTATTAAAATAACTGCTTAAAGGAAGAATTACAATACCTGAAGTTAACATTCCCATTAATGATAAAACTACTATTAACATTAAGACACTAATGTCATATACTAAAATATTGTTTATAATTTTTTTGTCGATTTGCTAATTCTCAGCATAATAATGATAATTATTAGTTTTTGCTCCACAAGTATGTGCTGGCTATATTGGAACCAGGCAACAGCACAGTGTGCAAAACATATCGTACGCGTACTTCTTTTCAACACACAACTGATATCGACTATATCGATACAATGGCAAAAGAAAAGAATCTACTACTATCATCCTACTCAACAATAAAAATAATCCATTTTCCATCTTGACAGAGGTTTTTAATCTAATGACTTATATCTCCATTCTTCAGAACGTCGAACATTCCCATCCAACCAAGGCCTGTAAATCCATTGATGTGAGCATGGAACATGAACATCCCTGGTTTATCATATGTGAATTCAACTATGCCTCTATTTCCCTGTCCTAGTTCAACTATATCCGTTTTATAGGAAGGATTCAGACCAGTTCCAGCAGGATAATAATCAAACATATTTCCATGCAAATGAAAACTGTTTATGGGCTCAAACTCCAACATATTTACCAAGTAAATTCTATAAAGCTGGCCTGTAACTAGCTGTATTGGATGATCTCTGTATATGAATGCAGGTCCATTTACGCTATAGATCTGATTAGGGTGTCCAATAGCTTGACCTACGTGAGTTGCTTTGTCAAAATTGGTACGCAATTCAGCAGCAGTCGGTGGGCGTAGAATACCGGATTCATTTGACTTGTAATCATCTACCAGATTGTATCCATTCATAAGCATTACCATCTCTTTGGCAGGATGTCGCGGTGTCTTTGGATCGATTATCATAACCCCATATAATCCGTGATTGATATGTGATTGCACAGATTCTACATGGCAGTGGTACGGATATACTCCATAAGGAGATGCTACAAAGCTGTATGTGTAATTCTGGCCTGGGCCAATAGATCCACCACTACCATATACCCCATCCATTATTCCTGAATGGATAGAATGCATATGCAAAGAGTGAGGATGCTGCGAGGATTTAGAATTATAAACCGTAATTTGTATATGATCTCCTTCGGTCATTCTCATTGTGGGGCCAGGTATTGTGTCATTAAAAGTCCATGCATGAAACATCACAGGGTCATTGGTGTCTATGTCAGAAATGGGAATATCCTTATTTTCACTAATAAACAAAGAGAAGTGCCTCAACAAAGTCCCATTCTTATATTGGGTGACATGGCCGCAGTTAAAGTACGTTAAATATTCTAATGGATTGGGCCGATCATCCATATTTTTTGCACAGTTCTCTCCAGCTGGTATAGAATTGAGGGATAGGTTAGGAGAAATGGAATTGGTTTTAGTAGCAATAGTAGGAGATGTTGACGACATCGTCATCATGGTTGTTTTTGTTGATGCAGTTGATCCCATGTCATTTTGATTGTGGTTATTATTATTATTATTATCATTATGAAGTGCATATTTTTCTGCAATTGCTAATTGACTTGATGGTATCACTACCATACTAACAACAAAAAACCCAAGAGCAATAACAACAGCAGCAAACAAATTCAAATGATGATAACTGGCCAACGTATTCAAACGTAGTGTTGATATCATCATAGAGTCCTAACCTTAACCTCAACCCACAATATCGAGTCAATAACGCATAGGAGAACAATTGATTCTATCTTTTTCATATGAAAGCTATTGCTATGTCTAATAGATTAACCCTGATTAAGCATCAATTTAAGAAATCACAAGCATATTGAAAAATCATAAATATTTGGAATATCTCTAGTCATTACATTATAAGGGGAGTTAGTTCAGCAACTAGATTTACTTTTACGTCTTATCTTAGAAATTGTACGCTATGGTGCAGATACTGCTAAGAACGTGGCAACAACTCAAATTAAGGTGATACAAGGGATAGAGTAGGTCCTAACTATATTGTATGTGTCTACGTTGCTTAGAACCAGAGAAGCTGAAAATCTTTTCTCAGCAACATAGCTCGATAAATAAACCTGTTTTGACATTTCAGTTGCCAAAGTTCTAGGATTCTCTTGTCCCACAACGGCTCCAGTCAGCGATGCCAGCGATGCATTAAAAGGTATTAAGGTTGGTGGCATTACTATTTCAGGTAAGAGCCTTTCTCCAAAAGTACTTGCATCCAAAGGCACAAAAATGTTTACTCCAGAATTTGGTGACAAATATAAGCTCGAAGTAATTATTCCTGATAGTAGAGAAAATCATGCCATTAAATTTATAAGGGAAAATTCTAAAATCGGCAAGATCTTTATATTGCCAGTAGCCCGTGCCATTGATATTGAATCTGGCGTAGAGGATGAAATGGCGATTTAGATTATATAATATGAAGAACATGTTGCCATCGTTATAACAAGCTATACAGATTGTTGCTACAATCGTAGGCTTGAATGTCGATCCAAAACTCATGCCAGACTAACAAACTACAAGAAGCTTATCTTGTTAAGCCAACACTTGCAAATTGTTCTCGCATGACTGCAAAAAATAACATGCTTCGACCATACCATGCTTGCGATCCTTGTCATCATAACTGAATAGTAAAAACAATAGCTATATTATCAAGAAATCAAGGTCCATCTATAGGCTTAAAAGTAGTAAAAAACTGGTTTGTGAATTCATTGCTTACTGAGCCATTTGGATTTCGCATAGTCTCTCTCATAGTATTATTTGATATTTGACCTTGTCCTGGAGAGAGATATAAGTATGAAGTAGACTCTACATATTATTATTTAGCTGGTTTTCATAGTCTCCTTTTTATATATTAAACACCACTTGTAATTGCGTCTAAACCAGTTTCTTTCTCTCACCCTAGGATGATACGAAGGCCTAGAAAACCTTCAAGTTCCTCTTGTCAAAACTAAACTTCAAGTATTAATTAGAAAATTCCCGTGTTTTTCATGGTCCATTATAGCAAATAATAGGCATTTTTTGCACCAAATTCCGCTATTCTCAAGCAAGTTTTTATTATCACTTCCATACATAAAGCCTTTAATGTTAGATTTATTGTCCCATCGCTGCTACTTACCCATCTATATACGTCTCCTGCTTCCTCTTTTACAAATAATTGAATTGCGTTAGAAGAGGAAGATGGTGATGTTGCTGCCACTCCTGTTGTACCTAACGTTTGAGTTTCATCAGTTCCATCACATGTTGTATACATGCTATATAATGTCCTTTAAGATTTATTGTATAAGTAGTACCTACTTCTTTTAGTATTCATCTTTGTATGTTGGCTGTTTCTGTACTATAAATATTGGCCTCCTTACTTTTGTCAAGACTTTTCTAGTAGTACTTCCTATAACTTGTATCCTCGAAGCTATCCGGCGGCTTCCCATGATTATCAGATCAATATCCATCATACTAGAGACATCGATAATCTGGTCAGCAGGATCTCCTGTGCGTATTTCATATATGATCTTCTTTGTCAAGCCAGCGGCTTTACATGCAGTTACCATTTGTTCTACCACTTCCCGTAATGATTTGTCTAGTGACATTCCTTGCTGACTTCCTGCTATGTGTAATTGTTCTTCTTCTTCTTTTTTCCCTTCCAGATTCGCGTTTATGGTCAGTGGCAACAGCTTGTTTAATCCTCCATTGGTTTCAACTATGCTAATAAGAACAATCTCCGAATTTGAAACCTTGGAAAAGTATGCTGCATAGCTTAATGCTCTGTTGGACATTTCCATTCCATCGTACGCAACCAATATTCTCTTAAAACCCGGAAAACCAGTATGAACATCAGTTTCCTTCATATTACTTTCAATATTGTCATCATACATGAGCATCTAACTTCGAATGGACACGTTATTAAAGTACATGCTTATAGTAGACTTATTGACCGTGTTACTTCTAATCTGTTCTATTGTGACTTCGAAACACATCAAATTTATAAATTTTAAAATCTCTTGTCATTAGCAAATCTCTGCTTACTTGTCCCTAAATTTAGTAACGTATAACAGATTAATAATTCGTACGAATCTATGAACCTGTCTTGAATTTGTGGTGTTCCTATATTATGACTAATTTTAAAAACTCGCACATAGTTATACTAAATTAATAATCTTAGCATATAAGACATGTATTAAGATGCCTTGTTATAGAATATGTATAGGTCATAAAGGTTCTCGTGGTTATGCTACTGGGAATAAGCGTTGTAACTGATGTGACTTATTCATGAAATGGGAAGGGTCATGGAGTCTATGCTGCGAATACAAACTAAGAACAAAGCCAAGACATTCCAAGTTTAAGGCAAAGTTAAGAGTACAAAAACAAATACAGGATGCTAAAGAGTTGCAAGTATTACATTATTATCCGAAGTCCTTGAAGCAGAGAACTTTAATTGTTTGAATAAGCAGCGGGTTGATGTGCAACAAGCTTATGAGTTCCGCTACTAGACACAGAGCATTAATATTTCAAGGAGGAGGTTCGCTTGGTGCATATGAAGCAGGTGCTTACAAGGATATCAAAGAGGATCTTTTGCCATACCTTAGATCAGAAGGCAAGGAGGAAAATGAGACATTATTTCATATCATATCTGGAACCTCAATAGGTTCAATCAATGCTGCTATATTGGTAAGCTATGTGAAGGAAAATAAAACATGGGAAGGTTCTGGAGAGAGGCTTGTCGAGTTTTGGGAATATCTTTCTACTTCATCGGCTGCTGAAAGTATGCCTTACTTTTCGCAGTATTGGGATTATTGGAATAGGATAGATAGATGAATTGCTTCAGGTGAGTCGGCCAGAAGATATTTTAGCACAAAGGAATTTATTTTCAAGGGCGTTCCTAACGTATTTGTACCAAAAACACCTATGCCGGATACTAGGTTTTTTGATCCATTAAATACATGGTATATTTACGACAACAAACCATTAAAAGAAGCTTAGAAAAGTTTGCAAAGTTTCCTATTTCAACTAGCTTCGAAAATGGTGAACCAAGGTTACTGCTGATTGCTGTAGACGTACAAGAAGGTGTCCCTGTAGTATTTGATAGCTATGAAAAGGAAGATGGTATAAGAAAGTCAGTAGATGGAGAACATGGTGAACTAGAATTTGATGCGCAACTAGATAGTCAGAGCAGCAGCAATAAATGGGAAAACTTTGAACGTATCATAAGATATGAAGATGGTATAAAGTCAGATTTTGTTTTGGCAAGCTGTTCTGTTCCGGTAAACTATGACTATACTAGATTGAATGTAGAACACCCCAAATTAGCCACTGGTATGTTGAACCATGGGACAAACATGGATAAAGTAGGGTCTGACAGGTCTTCGCAGTCCTCCTATTCCCGTTCAAACTATAACTGCAGCAGCTTGCGCTTCTTCTGGGACGGTGGCCTATTAGCTAATACTCCATTGAGGGAGACTATAATCGCTCACAAATACTATTGGAGCAAAGTAAGAAAGATGCAGCATCATGATATGCTACCTCTAAGTATAGCTATAATAAATCTACGTCCAAAAAGACAAGAATATGTTCCTTATGACTATGATGGTGTTGTAGATAGGAAAAATGACATTATCTACCATGACAGAACCGAGTTTGATGAATTTGTAACAGTTCTAGTGTCAGATTACCAGATGTTAGCAAAGTCTCTAATTAAATTAGCTGAAGATAATGGCGTAAGCAAAGAATCACTGCAAAAGATTTTGAAGCAGAGTGCAAAAACAGTTATTAATTCTTCCACAGGATCAAAGCGATTATTATATGATGACTTGTTAAAGACTTGTTTAGACGTTGATTTTGTTGCTCGTTTGGAGCGCAAGAACGACACTGATAGTATTTCAAATAAGACCTTTGACTTTTCAAAAAGTACAATTAGACATCTTATTCAACAGGGATATGAAGAGACCAAGGAACAGATGAAAGGGCTTTTAGTAAGAGCGAAGACCTGAGATAAGAACACCCCAAGATTAGCGATGAGTTATTCTCTTCTCTCTATAAAGAACTAACAATTCTAAGAAGAACCCTGCAGCTGATGATGTACCAATAGTTAAGGCAGTTTCTAGAAACACTCTTGTATTATGATGTTCAAAAACTTCCTTGTAAAAGTCCTCTTTAAATAGACCGTGAGCCAGCAGTGCAACAGACACGATACCTGCAACTATTAATGCACTTAAAATAGTATTTAATGTAAGAATTCTTACTTTTCCTCTATTTATCCTGACCTGACCATAGTGTTTTAAATTGTTTTCTATAAGCGGTATATCTTCATCATCGAATACAACTCCCGAGACATCTAATATGGCAACATGTCTTTCAGGCGTCTTAACGTCGTGGAGTTCTATAATGTGGATTAATTTATTTGGTAAGAGAAATTCCTTAACTCTTCCAACATAATCTTGATTACATACTATCTTTATATGTATTGGAATGTGCATACATCAAAATAATAATAATCTTAGTATAATAATGAACTCCCTATCTCATGGTTGACAGAATGTACTCCACCTATCCTTCTGATAGTGTTTTCCACCTGTTGAATTTGGTCTTTACTGCCACTCACATCAATTATGACATCTGGGTCATCCTGAGATTTCTTATCTACTCTAAATACAAAAGTGACAGCTTCCATTTTTTTAGATTGCTGTATAACACTTCTACAGGCGCTACCACTACAATTTACCAATAAAGTGCCAGATAATTTATTGTTCTCATTATTATCCTCCATTTTTAGGATATCCTAATTATTATTGTTGAGGATTTATAACTTTGGTCGATGCTTGATATGGATACATCTAATACTTATCCAAATTTCTCATTTCGGGAAAGCTATTGGCCACCACATTTTATGAAATGCTAGCATTCAGATTAGGGAACTTCACATCTTCTGTCTAATGCGGTGTCTCAAAACTTCTGACATTATATTCAAGTATTCTACCTTGTTGGTTTCATTGTTTTTCTTTTGATAAGTCGGCGGAAGAATTGGCCAGTATATTCCTGACTTTCTGTCTGCTAAATAATCTACAAAAGATATGTAAAGAGCATTTCCACTATGAATATTCTGGATGTGTCTTTTGACACTACTTTTCCTTGACGAATACATTCCGCAATTGACACATGCCCAATTAGGCTTTCCCAACTAATTTCTCATCATCCTTCTTTTGTTTGTGTACAAATTCGCACAGTGCTACACGGTTAAGCGTTTGTCATATTACTTAATACAAAATATTGCAATAAAATCGGGGATAATCCAAACTCCATTCTTGTGTAAATACTCATCAGCTTTTGGCATTTTAAAGTAGTTGAGCTTGTTTCTTGCCAGTTACTTCATAACATTCTGATATATTTTCAAATCCCTTTATTGGCCTCTCTATGAGTATCGCCCTAAGGTTAAATTGATCTTCAATTCTTATTTTTGTAAATGGTGATACGATTATTTGGTCTTGTAACAACTGATTGGCCGGTGTATAATAACGAATAAATAGAATAAAATGAAGACATAAAGGCCTCCACGTTATCCTATCATGAGAGAAAGAAACTGGTTTAGACGCAATTACAAGTGGTGTTTAATATATAAAAAGACGACTATCAAAACCAGCTAAATAATAATAATTAGAGTCTACTTTATCGTTCTATCAACAGTATTAGTTGAGCCATTTATTACAGAGACAGTGTTTGAATCTACATTGGTTAGGTGTAGCAGTTAGATGGATTGAAAGCCACACTAGCTAGAATATTACCCACAGCTACATTCTTTATCATAGAATCAGCCCAACTCTTTCTAGAGCCAAAAAATGTTAAACAATAATGCAACTGCTGTGACAACTAACAAAAGTAGAATTAATGTACAAGAAACTGAATGTTTATTTATTAATCAAGCCTTGTTTTGATTCCATATAAATAAATAAGGAATGGGATATCTTATATATTATGATACATTGATAAGAAATTTTACTCTCTTGGTTATGTACTTAAGTTAGGCTACTTGTTTTAGGAATTAGTTTCTAAATGAAGTGCTACATCAGTGCATTTCGGATTTCAGAGAGGCATCGTCACGATTCGTTTGGCTATCCTAGAAGAAGATTGTAGGCATATATAGATATACGTATTATATGATGAATGTAGCTACTAAGAAGATAGCTGCATTATCATGCTGTTTCACAACCTAATTGGGTTATGACTGACAATCTATGCTCATTGTGTATTATACCCATGTTTCTCTATAGATGTTACAAACACCTAAGAACGGAGTGTCTTATCATCTAGGAAAGGGATCGACGTTTTGTTCTGAAGAAGCATTGTTTGAATCCATGCTCTTATGTGCATGACTGATGTGGTCTTTTAGTTCTTCTTTAGTACGAGCTGTTAACCCACATATTTCGCAAGTACTTTGTTCTGATAAATCGGTGGATCTTCCTCTTTGTCCCATGGCGGTTATACAACTTTCATCATCAATGTATTATTTAGGACTTGCTAAATGGCCCTGTTAACTTATGGATACTTCCACCTCCTCAGATCGTCAAATTCAATACTAGATTTGATAACACTATTGTGCATAAATACGAAGAGGATGAGCCATTTGTGGACATGTCTAAGATTACATAATCTATCTCTCATGCATGGATAATAATCATCAAAAGCTTCAGTTCTATCCTTTAGATATTCCAGTTCTTTCAACTATGCTCTTTTCGTATGGTGAGTGCAATCTATGCTCTAATCCTAATGATACACATGCTTCCGGATACCATGTCCCACCATCACTATACACAGTATGTATTCCATAAATCTTGAAAGATCTTAGGAATGATTCAGCAATTATCATATTCCTATGTTTTGAGATGTAAACTCCTAGGATTTGTCTGTGTATTGGTTCTACTGCAATCCATAACCAAGCCTGGTCAGCGCCAATCTGCACCATGGTTTCATCAATTAGAAAAGCACATACTCTTTTACAACAGTATAAGCGTCTGGGATTGAATCTCTGAACCCATTTCCATATAGCAACATGACTCCTTCCTCGCTCTTTTTCAAATGGTTGAATTGCTTTAGATGTATTTCTGAAACTTAAGCCTAGAAAATATAAGTATAATGCATACAGTATTACCTCTGCGGATGTTCTCTCACGTTCAAATAAGCTCATTAAATATGAGAGAATATTCGCAGCTATAGCTTTATCGAAGTTAACAGGACCTGCTAAATGTTTGATCAGCAATGCCAGTTGTCTTATAATACTCAAAAGCAAAGCTATCCACAAAATTGATTATTTATGATCTCTGAGGATATATTAAATATAAGTTACAACCATCGAAACCTGAATATTTTAAAAACTAAAATTACTTTATCTCAAGATTAAATTTTTATAGCTTCCGAAAGGGTGCCTAGAAATACTATTTAATTTAAATTACTAAATGTATAATGGTATATGGTATAAAACAAGATAATGAAATGTAGCATATGCGATATTAATGAGAGCTTTCCATTTAAGTGTAATTATTGCAAGAGCTTTTTTTGCCATTTACATAGACTCCCTCCTAACCATTCATGTACGAACATAGAAGAATATATTGCAGCAAAGGAGATTGTAAAGGGAGTTAATCATGTCAGAAGTAATGTTGGCGTTAATAATAATATCAAACTAATACAGAACGCAGCCAGTACATTAAAGCTTAGCTTTTCTAAAACTGAAATAAAACATCTATCACTTGCAACTGGATTGGTGACTGCAGTAGGGTTATCGTTTAACCATTACAGGCACATATCTGTAGAATTTCTTTTAATATTCATAAGTGCATTTTTGGTTCATGAATTAGCTCATAAATTTCTAGCACAATCATATGGTTCGTGGGCAGAGTTTCGTACAGATTTATATGGTATAATGGTAACTGCAATATCAGCAATCCCGTTCATACCATTTAAATTTATAGCCCCTGGTGCAGTCATGATTGGATTATCTGATAAATCCAGGTTTGGAAGGGTTGCATTAATTGGGCCACTAACAAATATTGTCATGGGTTTTGGCTTCATATTAGCTACATCTATCTTTCCAAATTACCTATATCTGTATAGCGGTGCTTCATTTAATGGTTGGATAGCTCTATTCAACTTGCTCCCTTTCGGAGTGTTGGATGGACAGAAGATATTTGATTGGAATAAAATTGTATGGGGGATTACGATTGCACTTGCAATGACTCTATTTATCATAGGAAATTTGATTTAAAAACAAAATGATTCCTGGGATATTTAAGAAATTCTCAGATAATGTAAACCCTCTGCATATGTAGCATAGCAAATTAATTTTATGATTTCCATTCAACATCCAGTTCATTCTTTTAGATTTGATCATATTTGGGATATAATGAGCAGTTGTGAAAACAAGATTCTTTTGCTTGTTATTATTATTAGCAGATCATAATGATAAATATTTGTTCAAAAGTTTATTCTTTAACTAGAAGATAGTTGACTAAACTAATTAATATATCCCATGGAATGATTGCTTATTGGAATCTCCATATAGACTCAGAGAGGCCTTATTCAAAGTTGCTCTTCGTGACTATCGTTAAGGCGCATGTCTTAGCGTTAGACTTTCCGAAAACTTTTTTTGGTTCGTATTTCCACCTTTTTAGAAACATATTTGGACATTTCTTCCTTGCTTTTCAGAATAGTCCTCATTTTTTCTACATGTTTTCCTCTAATAGATAACAGACATAATCCGCGGTGCGCCTTACGTCATATCTGAGGTCTGTTTCAACCATTTTTTGTAATTTGTTCATAAGCTGGTCTATGAATTCATGTTCAAAAACCCCACATCAGGAGAAAAGGTATATTCAAGTATTGCTAATGCGTTTTTTCTTACATCTAGCCAATTATCATCCAAAGAATCAAGTATAACTTTGAAAATTTCTTGCTTATTTCATTCTTGTCATCCAACAGAAATAGTTTCAGATTATCTACAGCAAATGCTCTCCCATTATTTGAATTCCATTTTCGAGCTTTTTTAATCAATATATTAACAGCCCTTTTGTAAAGTAATTCAAGACCTAGTTTTTCATCCTCATTAAGCTGAGTTGATTGAATTTTTTCAGAGCGTTGCTGTAATTTGAGAACCCTATAAGTGCAGACGTTGGAGTAATATCGTTAAATGTGTTTGGTTTTTCTACCGCTTCACTCAGTATTTGAAAAGATCTTTCATCAATATATTGTCCTAAAGATTTTAATACTTCACCTTCAACATAATAACTTTTAGCGCCATTGCGAACTACGTGTTAAATTTATTATAAATAACCGCTTTTTTATATCCATCAAGTTCTCCAATATATCCAGCCATAGCAATCACGATCCACCGTATTACTGCATATCCTTCTCCATTAGGTTTATTTTTAATGACCGGTGAATCAATGCAGTCTAGCAAGGCATCCAAAGCTTTTTTGGACTTTATTTGACCTAACTTACCTACCGCTTTCGTAGATACACCAAAATAGTTATCATTGATGATCCTCAAAGAACTTATTTCTACATGTATGATCTGAATAGAAACGTAAATAATAAATAACAAAATATAATGCATATCAAGAATGAAACACATTTGAAAATTAAAGGATACAATGACTATTTTCAATTAGGCATTTTTCATTTAGGAAGATAATCATAGTAACACAGACAATATAAGAGATTTGAGAAAAGCAGAGGAAATTTACCAAATAATCGTATTATCTAGTATATCTAGATAAGATTACAAGCTATTAATTTTCAAGCCTATGATTTTGCAGACTTTAGTTAACTGAAAATTTGCAGAAGCTTTATTTTTGTCAAAAATGAAGTCTAATGATTGTAAATAACTGTGAAAATAAGTGATGGATTCGGCACAAAGAAGTTTGAACTACCGGGTAGCAGGACTCATTATGCTCCCTCGTTATTATTTACTATCAGCAATATGCGACTATCAGTAGAACCAGATTTTAGTTCCAAGACTATCAGTTGTAACCAAGAACTTGAAATTATTGCAATTCAAGACATAGATGAAATCGCACTTGATATTTCAGAACTGCGTATAAAATCAGTGTTTTTAGTTACATATACTTATGCTACCACTGCTGACAATAACATATCTTTTACTAGAAAGAACTTAGATTTCCATAATTACGATGACAAACTCCGCATCGAACTTGGAAAATTAATGACAGAAAGAGCCGTTTTTCATATTAATATAATATACTCAGCTAAGCCAAGAAAGGGTTTTTATTTTGTTGAACCTGATGAGTATTACCCTAACAAGAATTTACAAGCCTGGACTCAGGGAGAAACAGTTGAGTCAAAGTACTGGTTTCCATGTATCGATCACCCAATGGTCAAATTCGAAAGTCAGGTCTCACTTGCAGTTCCTATGAACTTTATTGCAATTTCAAATGGCATTTTGCAAGAAATAAAAGTTCAAAAACAGAGAGAGAATGAACTAAATGATGATGAT
>JBKPMB010000169.1:0-14349 GCA_046731995.1 Thermoproteota archaeon
ACTGCACTTTTTATCAAGAAACACACAGATATTGGTGGAATTACGGATATAGAGGTTGGTCCGGATGGTTATTTGTATGTTCTTACATTCCGTCAAACACAAGGAGCAATATTTAGGATTGTTCCTAAATAATTGATGAATTATTGATATGTATGTTGTAGTACATCATCTTTTTTTCTTTTCTATCGGAACCAAATAGTAACAACAACCACTAAGGTAAAATATATAATATTTATTAAAACATTTGTATAGCTCATCTAAATTTTGAAGTAGCATAAAGACATGACAGCGCATTGCAACATTATAGTACTTTGCATTATCAGCATCAATGATTTTGATTTTCACTTATATGAATGTCAAATAATATGAGTTTGCTATTTTATATATGTAGCATAGAGATAAATGAGATACTTTACAGATAAAAAATAGTATTTTCTTAGTATATAAATAGTTATAAAATAATATAAGCAAAAATTTGCTATTGCTACATATGCAGTTTGTCTTACAGGGCTAACAAGAGGTCAATTTTGGATAAGAAGAACCAAGTCCACGATAGAAAAGGAGATAATTATAATAATAAAATATCACTTTTAGCACTTAAACACCTTTATAGAATAAAACAAACACTATCTTATCGAAGCAAGCAAGCAATATCACAGTAGGGTGATGAAGACTTCTCCCCGAAAGCAGTCCCTTCATTATCCTACTATCTGTATGTCTATCTATCCTATCCTTCCTTGTACTTGCCTGCTTTTTTCTCTCTAATGTTCTGGAGTTGTTTATCATCGGGGTTTGATATTCCATTAATTAATACACGTGCTTCAGGAAAATACTTTTGCCGTATGATTACATTAGAACGTGGGTTATTCATATCAGCTAGTTCATACACAGTAGCATAACCTGTATCACTATCATATTCTATACATGCAGGTATTTCCTTCCCATATTTATCTAAAAACTGGATTGAATCTGATACCTCTTTACTTTCCTTATGCTTGCAATATTTCAAACTATATAAAATATATTTTCTACTTTATATTTCATAATAATTGGTATGGCATAAATTGAATTAAAATCAATTTCTATAATAGAGTCTTCTATATATTTGAATTGAGGAAGTTGATGCTGTTTTTTACTATTAATTTATCTAAGATAGCCATTGAAGATAATGAAGTATGTGAAGTGTTTAGATGTTCATTATTCGCATATATTTTCACTATCATTAACTTATAATGGTAAAACTCAGTTGCTAATGCCTACAGTCTTCCATGTACTAGGATTTCCAACTATGACTACTAGTAACGGTAATGAAATGTCTTTTATATGCAAAATCCCTTTTGCAGTTAATACGCATTCTAACGATTCCCAGCTTTGAGGTATATTGTCTTTAATTACCTGCCTTAGTTTGCGATATCGATTTACTAGTCCTTGCCTCCATACTTCATATGGAAGATCAGCATATTTCTGAAGCAGCGCAGCTATTTCATCTAGAATAATTTTTGTCTCTTCATTTGCAGTACTGGTATGAGATGAAAGATCATTACTAGCAGGGTCATTGAAATTATATCTTACTAGCACGTCAGTTATTTTTGCACATATAATCGTGGCAATTCGGTCATCAACGCTACGTTGTATTAATGCGTCTTGTAGATTGCTTACTGTTTTATCATATTTGTTCAAGTCAAAAGTAAATAAAAACCTGGTATCATCTACTGTTATTAAAATACGTTTTGTCGTCTTATGACTAATTCTTTGTAGCCCATATCTTGCAGGTCTTGAGGTAATTTGATGGTGATATCGAGTGGTTTTCGTGATGATGATGGTGGCATGTATATTGATTCACTCCTCTACTCTAATCGCACTCGTGAGGCTGATCAGTGTCGCGGTCAATGGGAATATACTTGCCACTGTCGCTCATCTGATCCTCATCAAAATATATCTGGCTGCCGCAACCTTTTCTGCACTCGTAATATCTTCGATTCTTTAACTTCCATGCAGCACACCTGTGTGGATCTTCGTCATGTAAACCCTATCGAGAATATATTGCATTGCATTCCCACACGAATTACCCAAGTTGACCCCTGTTCTCAATAATATAATAACATTCATCTTTCTCCTCTTTTGTATGGTATAGCCAATGCTGCTGGTGCTGCAGTTTTCTTGTACATTCCTGCCAAAATCGCAATAGGTATCAAATATGGAAGCATTAATAGAAATTGAGATGGGACTGTAGTTCCTATGGCTTGCAGACCCAATTGGAATGCATCTACAAATCCAAAAGTTAATCCTCCCAATAATACATAGAACGGTTTCCATCTGCCAAATATCACTACAGCAAGTGCAATCCATCCCTGACCTGCAGTAATATTTTCCAAGAAGTACCCTGTTGTAACTAGAGCAAAGTACGACCCAGCTAAACCAGCAAACAATCCTCCTATTATAACTGCAAGGTAGCGTATTTTGTAAACGTTTACTCCCAGTGCATCTGCTTGCCTGGGATTTTCTCCTACGGTTCTAATTTTCAAGCCTAAACTTGTCTTAAATAGAAAAATGTGAATAATCGGTACTAATAAAATTGCCAAATAGACGAAAGGGTCATATTGAAAGATTAGTGGGCCAAATATTGGTACATGACTTAGAAAGGGAATCTCAATTCCAGGGACCTGATTAATTTTAGGTGCTATTGTTACAACTCCAAATGTCAATCTAAATAATAGCGCTGTAAGTCCAACACCTAGCAGCCATATTGCCAATCCTGCAACTAGCTGATTAGTGCGAAGGGTTATACTCATGAATGCCATTAAGGCCGCCATTAAGGCCGGACCGGTGATTGCCAGCAATAAACCTACAAACACATTTCCTGTAAAGTAGGTCCCAATGAAACCACCAAATGCTCCCATCAGCATCATTCCTTCTAGCCCTAGGTTTAACACCCCTGAGCGTTCAGCTATTGTTTCTCCAAGGGCCGCATAGATAACTGGTGTACTTAAACGAAGTCCTGATACCACAATACCTATTATAAAATCAGATTCTACCAGCTTTAGATGACACTTCTCCTTTTTATAGATGGCAGACGGGTAAACAGTTCTCCTACAAGAACAAAAATCAGCACCAGTGCTTGGAGCGTTGGAGCAAAAGAGCTAGGTATACCCAATGTTCTATACATCACTTCAGATCCCGAAATAAGAGCAGCAAAGAAAAATGCTACTATTGCAACTCCTATAGGATGTTGTCTACCCAACAAAGCTACTATTACTGCTATAAAGCCATATCCTGGAGAAATTCCTTCTATCAAATAGCGTTGTACGCCTGTTACGAGTACTGCACCAGCTAGTCCAGCAACCCCACCACTAATTCCCATAACTATCAGAATGCTCTTAGATACATTCATGCCAGCATATCTAGCAGCCTTGATATTTGCTCCAACGCTCTTAATCTCAAATCCAATTTTCGTTTTTGATAGCAGTAAGTACATTGCGATAGTAGCTAATGCAGCAACGATGATCCCTGCATGTAGACGAGTATGTGGTAGTATAATTGGCAGCTGTGACTGAGGAAAAATTTCAGGACTGTATGGGTTAAAGCCGGGAGCCTTTAGAGGACCATGTAATAAATAACCGATAAAGAGGAGCACAACAAAATTCAATAATACAGTAACAATTATCTCACTGACTCCTAGCTTGACTTTAAGTATAGCTGGTACCAACCCAATAGAAGCTCCAAAAATAAATCCAGCAATTAAAGCAACGCTAACTCCTAGCATTGGTACTGTGCCTATTACTGAGATGCCTGCTAAAGCGGCACCAAGTGCACCCATGTAAAGTTGTCCTTCTGCACCTATATTCCATATTCTACACTTAAATGCTAATGCCACCGCTAATCCTGCTAGAACCAGTGAAGTAGTTTTAACAAGTGTATCAGCTACAGCGCGAGTGCTTCCGAAAGCTCCTTTTAACATCACTCCATAAGCAACTATCGGATCAACACCGGAAAATGAAAGTATTATTGCGCCTATTAAAAAAGCAAAACCAGCCGACAGATATGGGGCAAAAGCTAAAACTTTTACCTGTTTTTTTTGCAATTCGACTTTCATTTCAAAGATGTTTAATACTATCTCACAAATTGGGCTTTGCCACTTTGCCACCCATTAAAAGACCTATCTGTTCGACATCAGCTTTTTCCCGTTCAACAATTCTAACTATTTTACCTTCATATATTATCCCTATTCTGTTGCTAATAGAAAGGATTTCGTCTAGATCCAAGGACAACAATAAGACTCCTACTCCATTATCCCTTTGTTTGATTAACTGTTTATGAATATATTCTGTAGCGCCTATATCTAACCCTCTAGTCGGATTGTGTACAACTAAGACTTTAGGGTTTCTTGATAGCTCTCTACCGAGAACAATTTTTTGTAAGTTGCCTCCTGACATCGATTTCACCGGAGCGTTTAATCCTGTTATTTTTATATCAAAATCTGAGATGATCTTTTTCGCGAAGTCTTTCATTTCATGCTCCTTCAAGAATAATTTCCCTGAGTAAGGTTTAGCGTACCACCTATCAAGAATCAAATTTTCTGCAATAGGGTATTCTAAAATTAGTCCAGTGTGAAGTCGATCTTCAGGTACATAAGATAAACCCCATTCTCGAATATGTTTTGGAGAGAGCTTCGTAATAGCTTTAGAATCCATAATAATTTGTCCGCTGCGGACTTTTCTCAAACCTGCTATAGATTCAACAAGTTCACTTTGGCCATTACCATCAACTCCAGCTATGCCTAAAATTTCGCCTTTACGTAATTCAAGAGAAAGGTCTTTAATAAATAACACATTTGAATTATTTAGTGCAGATAGATTTTTTATCTCAAGAATATTATTAGCTTGTTTTTTAGTTATTTTTTCAGTTTGAATCTCATTAATAAAGGATCGCCCTATCATCATTCTTGCTAGTTCTGTCTCACTAGTATCAGTTCTTTTAACTGTGCCAATAACCTTACCGTTTCTCAAAATGGTAACTCTATTACTTACTTCCATGACTTCTCGTAGCTTATGAGTTATGAATATAATGGACAAGCCTTGGTTTACCATCGATTTCAGCACTTCAAATAATGCTTCTTCCTCCTTTGGTGTAAGCATTCCAGTCGGTTCATCAAGAATTAGTACATCTACGTCTCTATAGAGCGCTTTTATTATTTCGACACGTTGCTGCTCACCTACAGATAAATTACCGACAATTGAGTTAGGATCCACTTGAAGTCCATACTTGTTAGATAGTGTCAAGATCTTTTTCTCAGCATTATGTGTATCTAATAAAATTTTGCCACTGTTTTGTAAACCTACAATTATGTTTTCGGTGACGGTATGGGACGGAGTCAATAAGAAATGTTGATGTACCATTGAAATACCTAGATCAATAGCATGTAAAGGGGACTTAATTGCAACGTGATTTCCCTTCACGTAGATATCTCCGGAGATTGGTTGATACAAACCATATAATATGTTCATTAATGTTGTTTTTCCGGCTCCGTTTTCACCAAGAAGTGCATGAATCTCACCCTTGATCAAATCAAAGTTGACACTGTCATTTGCTACCAACTCACCGAACCTACAGGTAATTCCCTTCATATGGACAAGAGGATCTCTGTCGTGTTTAGTGCTTGACGGATTAATTGTTTGATCGTCTTTGCGCTGAACAGCGATACCTCTTCTAAATTTTCGAAAATATCTTGTTGTTATATCTGCTTGTTTATTAGAAATTTCGGACGTTCCATGAGTCATCTCCTATGTATCAAAAAATTAAGGAGTGGCTGTAGTTCTTTCTGGGACTATAATCTTTTTATTCATAATATCCTGGGTTAATTGAATTAATTTCGTTTTTACGTTTGGAGGCACTTTACTATCTAAATCATGAAATGGCGCTAGGTATACAATACCATTACCTGGAGCGCCTTTAGATGTTTCCAGTCCAGGCTTTAATATTTCTCCTTTGAATTGGCCATTTTTAACTTGGGTATAAGCTTCATCGTATGCTTTATCCATGTCCAATACAAAGGAAGTAAGCACTGTATTTGGTGCCAATTTATTTTGGTCTGATACAGCACCAAACGCATAAACACCCTTTTCTTTTGCCGCATCAATCACACCATGACCCGAGGTATCTGCAACATGAAGCAAGAAATCTGCACCAGAATTTATTTGAGCGATAGCTGTCTCCTTCCCCTTTGCAGGATTATTCCACTCGCCGACGTATGAAGTAACTACTTTTATCTTTGGGTTTATATACTTCGCACCTTGCTTGTAACCCTCAGCAATATTAACAACATTAGGATACTCTTGTCCACCGACAAAACCGATCGTGCCTGTTTTAGACATCATTGCCGCAAGAGATCCCAGTAGAAACGATCCTTCTTGTTGCATAGGAAAGATGGAAGCTACATTACTAGCTTTAACAAGTCCAGTCATAATTACAAATTTTACATCTGGATAGTCCGGCGCAACTTTAACTGCAGGATCCCCCCATTGAAACCCTTGAGCAATAATTAAGTTATAACCAGAATCACCATATCCTCTCAATGTATCTTCGACATCCGGTATTGCCACACCGTCTGCTGTTTTTAGACTTATCCCATATTTCTTTACTAATGCTTGCATACCGTTAAAACCAGCTGCACCCCAGCCTCCATCACTAAATTTGCCATCAGTCACAAATGCCACCTTAAGAGGTGCCGATTGTGCATAAGCATTGGAGGAGAATTGAAATGCGCTGCTGAGTCCTAGACTTAGACCAATTGCGATCACAGAGGCGAGAATAATACGTAAGGTTACACTTTGTTTCAAGTGCATATATACTGGGTGATCTTACGCCGTCCTATTATAGTTTGTCCAAAATTTCCATCCGAAATATGTTATATCATAAAAGCACGATTTTTGGTCAAGCGTATAGATGTGGCATAGTGATAGTATATGTTACATAAGGTGTATAGATGATATGTTGTGATGCTCTAATATTTTTTATTTTGAACATTATTTATTTTTGCATAAATCTGTTAGTAAACAACAATGAGTTCAAAGAGGCATATCATCGTTGAAAGAAGGGCACCGCCATACTCTCAATCAGAGCAAAAACCACCAGAGTGCATCGGACAATTCAGTAAATAGTGATAATCTTATCCTATGAAATATGAATTTTCAATGGGTTTATCTTATGCTTTTTGAATTATTACCTCTTTAACCTTAAATATTTACGTATGTTAAAATGGATACTAGAAAACATCTTGCGGTCTCAAGTTCTCTTTTATGTTCAGGTAAGGCAGAATTTTTATAGAGACTCTCTTCAGCTTCTGAAAATATCTGATAAGATTAAACGCCAATCGGGAATACATGAGGCCGCTGTGGTAATGGGTACGAGGACCAATAAGCAAATCCTTTCCAAACTTGGCTTTCCTCAAGATAAAATTAAGCAAGCTAAGGAATCTGATTCGATAATAGCTATTAAGGCACAAGACAAAAAATCATTGGACTCTGTCTTGACAAGACTCGACAATTTACTTGAGGGAACTGATAGAATAATGTCTGGCACAGAGAAGACTGGTCAAACTTTGGATCTTAATTCAGCACTAATATCTATGCATGATGCTAATTTAGCTCTAATCTCTGTTCCTGGTGAATATGTTAAGGATCTTTCTTTAAGGTTGATTGATGCGGGTATACATCAGCAGATATTCAGTGACCATGTACCTATATCAGATGAACTGGTAATAAAGAAACATGCTTCAGATAACGGCATTTTAATTTTAGGCCCAGGATCCGGAACCTCCATCATTAACGGCAAAGGCGTAGGTTTTTCAAATATAATAAGAAATGGACCCGTTGGAATTGTAGCGGCAGCCGGCACTGGTTTGCAAGAAGTCTCCACGCTATTAGATCGATCTGAAATAGGTGTTAAACATGGTTTGGGTGTTGGTGGAAATGATGCCAAAGACGAGATAGGCGGAATAATGATCATAGAATCAATAAAAGCATTGGAGGCTTGTAAGGACATCAGAATAATTGATATAGTATCAAAACCACCTTCTTCTCAGGTAAAAGAAAAAATTACTGAATATATTCTAAGCAAAGGGAAGAAAAACTATGTTCTAACTTTTATTGGCACAGCCAAAATGACCAACTATCATGTTAAGTCACGAAAAGTAATGGAAGTTAATACTCTGACGTCTTCTGTATTAGCTGTCGCCAAGCAGTCAGGCGCGGACAATTTCAGAAAGACTATTGAGGAAATTTACATACCCTCAATGACTTTGCGCAAGAGATTGGAAAAGGAGTGGCTAGAGTTGCATAAGAGTCAGAAATATTTAAGAGCACTTCTCACAGGAGGAACATTTACATACGAAGCACAAGTAATTTTAAATGGTATTCCTCTAAGAGATATCTATTCTAATGTCCCTATTGTTGGTTCGCGAGTTTTGCCTAACACATCAAAAAGTTACATGAATTCTGTTATTGATTTAGGAGAAGAAGAATTTACTGAAGGAAGAGCTCATCCTATGATAGATCCAACGATAAGAAAATTAAGATTGCTTGACGAATCTATGGATTCAAAGGTAGCAGTAATAATGTTGGATTTTGTTCTAGGCTACGGATCGAATTCAGATCCTGTTGGAGCAATTATAAACGAAATCAGGAATGCAAAAACTAACGCAGAGAGGCAGGGTAGGTATCTCAGCATAGTAGCATATGTCTGTGGTACTAAAAGAGATCCCCAAAATTATGAATCTAGTATGCAGCTGCTCAAGAGATCTGGGGTAATTGTCATGCCAACTAACGCTTTCGCAACAATTGCATCTGCAACGATAGCTTCTAGGGGTAGAATAGATTTAGAACAGATTTATGCTAAATACATTGATTTAGGTGGCATCATTGAGTAAACATGATTTATTGAATTCGAAATTGAATGTTATAAATATTGGTCTTGACATCTTCTTTCAGTCACTACTAGAACAAAACATTAATGCAACTCAAGTTGATTGGAAGCCTTCTGCAAAACTTGACAAGGAGACTGAAGACATTCTCTCTAAAATACTTTAGATAAAAATCCAAAAAAGCATTTACTAGAATGATATCTAAATCTGATCTGAAAAAAAATTATTTCTTGTTCGATTGCCGGTGGATAGGATACCAATGTTCATTGCAAATATGTTTATCTTCGACGAATGGTTATCTGGGCAAGGTCATCAGCGTTTTCGACTCGACTATGAATATCAAGTTGATTAATAATGAACTTTTAGTTGTTACATTAGGAAAAATTCGGTCACCTATTAGTATGAATCTAATTCCTGCATATAATACAACAGGTGGATTTAAGGGGCTCGTATCCTACGGGTCTAAATTAAGAAAACAAGATAATGAGACATTATTAATCGGCATGCCTCTTCTAATAGATCTTAGAAAATCTAGAATTTACAATAATAACTTTGAAAAACCTTGTTATAAATATCTCAAAAGATTTGTTAAGGTAAGCAACAGAATATTCGATACGCTATTGAAAACAGCTAGAAGAGGTTGCTTGTTAGATCCTGATTTTACTACTAGCGGGTTATTATCCAAAAGTTTAGTGCAAATACAAAGCTATATACAAACTAAAGATAACAAAAAATTCGTAGAGCAAATATCAAATACATTGCTAGAATTATGTGGAAAGGGACCAGGATACACTCCTTCTGGGGACGACTTTATATCCGGTTATTGTGTCATATTTAATAAATTAACAGATTTTTCCGATGCAACTAACATAACATTGAATCGTAAAAAGATAGTTAATACAACCACATGGATGAGTTCTAAATTTATAGAGTATCATGAAAAATACATCGTAGATGAACAGATCCAGGAAATGATAAATTCCATATTCAGAGGAGACTCAGAAGAGTATATGTCATTATTGTGTCAAATCAGCCATAGAGGGCATACATCAGGGGCTGATATTGGTATAGGCATGACTGCTGCACTCTATACAATTATTGACCGAAAGTTCCACACAGAACTTCTTGGCATGTTTCCACGTAAAAAGCGAGATGAGGCTTCTTCATAATGAATACTTTGCTTAAGAATATTATTTAAAATGAAGAATGAATCGCATAAATATCAAATTTTTAAGTTGATATTAAATGAAAACTTTTGGGACAGAAATATCAACTACGCTTAAATAAGGAAGCTGCAAATACGTTTCTATCTCTCAGCAGTCTTTAGTTGTTGCATTGGGAGGAAATGCTTTACTGCGAAGTGAACAAAGTGGAAGCTTCGAAGAACAGGACGCAAATTTTCAACCTGCTGCAAAGAAAATATCGGATTTGGTCCAAGACTACAAGGTAGTAGTAACTCATGGGAACGGACCTCAAGTAGGATATATCCTTTTGAAAAATGAGATTGCCAAGGAGTATGCGCCACCTTTTCCCATCGATGCATGTGGAGCACAAACCCAGGGTTGGATAGGCTACATGATCCAACAATCATTAAAAAATATACTGAAGGCTAGAGTGGTGGATAAGGAAGTAATTACTTTAATTACTAGAGTTAAGGTGGATAAGGATGATCCCGCTTTTCAAAATCCAACTAAACCTATTGGTCCTTTTTTCAAAGAAGGGCAAGTTGCGTCGATAATGCGTGAAAGGCCGGATTGGACAATAAAAGAGTATGTAGGTAGAGGATACAGGCGAGTAGTAGCATCTCCGAAGCCTCTCCAGATTGTTGAATCACATGCAATTCGTACAATGGTTGATGCGGGATTCTTGGTCATTGCATGTGGTGGTGGAGGCATACCAGTGATAGAGAAGAATGGAATGTTAATTGGGGTAGATGCAGTAATAGATAAAGATCTTGCTAGTGAAAGATTGGCAACACTTATTGGTGCAACAAAATTAATACTTTTAACTGATGTAGATGGTCTATACGAGAACTATGGCAAAAGTAACCAACAGCTTGTTTCAAAGATAAGACTTAATGAAATTGATAGACTTAAGATAGCAGAATTAGAAGAAGGTGATATGGGTCCAAAAGTACACGCCTCTATGGCATTTATACGAAATGGCGGCAAAGAAGCTGTAATTGGTAACTTGAAAAGACTTTCAGAGTCATTAGATGGAAATGCTGGAACTCATATTGTACCCTGAATTTGTGTGCATTGCTGAAAAATGGAAATTGAGATAAATCGAATATGGACAAACCAATAAAAAATAGAGTAGAAGAGGCAAATAAAATAGCAACAGAAAGGATCCTTAAATCAAGGCCTCTTTTGGTTGATATAAAACCTGCTATAGAAGTTATGGGCAATATGAAAATGAATTCGATATTTCATGCTGGCCCTCCTATAGAATGGAAGAGAATGTGTGGCCCTATGAAAGGTGCGATAGTCGGTACCATGATCTATGAAGGATATGCTGAAAGCTGGACTCAAGCTGTGAAGATGATAGAACGTGGAGAGATTGAGTTCTCTCCAAATCACGACCATGACGCTGTTGGTCCTATGGCTGGTGTTATTTCTCCATCGATGCCAGTATTGGTTGTAAAAAATGAGACTTATGGAAACGTATGTTATGGCCGTTTTGTGGAGAATAAGGTTCAGTTCGGACTTTTTGATGGGGATGCAGTGGAAACCTTGAAGTTTTGGTCTCAAACTTTGGCATGTGGCTTGGCAAGAGCAATTAGGAAGAGCAAAGGAGTGGATCTAAAGAGCATAATGGCAAAGGCTTTACACATGGGAGATGAGTTGCATAATAGACCTGCAGCTGGGACATTGTTATTTGCTAGTGTTATAACACCGCATCTTATCGAAGCTGTAGATAGGGATGATTTGGTAAAGATTACAAAATATTTTTCTGAAAATGAGATATTCTTTCTATGCATGAGTATGGCTGCTTGCAAAGCAACCATGAATGCTGCAAGGGAAATTGAGTACAGTACACTTGTCACAGCTATGGCCAGAAATGGAACTGATTTTGGAATAAAGGTCAGTGCGCTAGGTAATAACTGGTTCGTCGGACCAGCAAGTATGATTGAAGGAGTGTATTTTCCTGGTTATGGTCCTGATGATGCAAATCTGGATATGGGGGATAGTGCCATAACTGAGACAGCTGGAATAGGAGGTTTTGCTCTTGCAGGCTCCCCTGCAATTTTATCGTTGATCGGTGGATCAGCTGAAGATGCCATTAAGTATACTAAGCAAATGTGTGACATTACTATGACGCTCAACGATACATTTTCACTTCCGATCCTTGATTTTCAGGGAACAGCTACCGGGATTGATCTTCGAAAAGTGTTAAGAACAGGTGTATTGCCTGTAATTGATACCGCCATAGCACATAAGGAACCAGGTATTGGCATGATAGGTGCTGGCTTAGTGAGACCGCCTATTGATGCATTCAAGAAAGCTCTTCATGCCTATGGAGTAAAATATCATCTAATCTAGGGATATCTTGTTATTCCAGCATGATATGTATTTCATCTCTCTTGATGTCACTCTAAATTAAGTATTATATAATAAAATGCTTATTCTAGCCATGGCGTTGGTACAGATCTTTTGCAATAATATTAACTTCTTACTCAAACTTTTTGCTACAAACATTTCATTTTGGTGACCATCTTGACGAATCTGATGTACGGCATTTTTACTTCTATAATGATGTAATATTGTTCAAACAAGTTCATATCTGCTTGGGCCCGTGATAGAGAGGGTTCAAAGAATAAATCGATAAAGAGCTAACACAAAAGTTCTTGATAGAATAGATCCAAACCCAAGGGGGGTTAGGTCCCTGCATGTAAAGGGGTTCAATGGTTTGCTTCTTAATTAACATTTGTTGTATGTAGATCTCTACATGAAGCTTAAATACTCGATTCCATTAACTACATTCACTACAAATGTCAGAAGATGCAGTAGTTAATTGGGATGCCATTATCCATAAGAATGTGAGATCAAAGGACGGTCAAGATGCTGGAAATGTGGATGCCATAATAGAAGGAAATACTGTAGTGATTACAAGTGAAGGAGACCGCCAAGAATACAATGTACCAAAATCTGAGATAGAAGGCTTCAATGGTGCAGAAGTCTCTTTGAAAATTCCTTTCGGAGAATTAAAGAAATATAAAGTCTGAGTAGAAGGAGATTTCCAATCCCTTTTTGATATTTTCTTTTTTACACATTAGCCAGTGATAATGCCCGTATTCTTTCTCTTTTATAATGCTGCTCTAAGTACAATGCAAGGCAATGTACCCACCATACTATTATAACAAACAAAGGACCAGATTCTGTAATGGTAGAGAAAGATGAACCCAAATTGCATGCTTCACGTCGTATGACTGCAACAACATTTCTTATGATTGGCCTTATTATAAGTACAGGCACATTGTTTGTTTTCACACCAGCATTAAATCAAAACTATACTGCAGTGGCACAACAAGAACAGCTTAGTAGTATTCAAAGTTCAAATGCTCCAGTTCAAGGAGATGAAGAGGCAGCATATCTTAAATTCGCATCCCAAGCAGTAAAGCAGTCTAGTAATAATAGTGTTACTGCTGCCAATATTCAACTACCTGAAGCAACAAAAGGACCTCCAATACCTGCTAAAGGATATCTAGTTCAGCAAATTAAGGATGGTCTTTATTGGCTAACTGATGGAGCTTACCAGACTATGTTTATGGTAACAGATAAAGGCGTTGTAGCAATTGATGCTCCTCCCACCATTGGCAATAATTATCTTAAAGCTATATTAGAAGTAACAACCAAGCCAGTTACATATGTAATTTACAGTCATGCCCATATAGATCATATAGGGGCCGCAGGTATATTCCCAAAGAATGCTACTTTCATAGCTCAACAAGAAACTGCAGCTGAGTTACAAAGAGCCAAAAGTGTAGCCAAGAATGCTTCCATGGTACCACCAATTCCTACAGTTACTTTTGCTAAGAACTATACATTGCAGATTGGAAATCAAAGTCTAAAGCTAGACTACTATGGCGTTAACCATCTACCTGGAAATATATTCATTTATGCTCTAAAACAAAAGGTGCTCATGCTAGTTGATGTCATATTTCCTGGATGGGTTCCATTTCCATATTTGGCACTAGCTAAAGATACTGCAGGCTTTATCAAAGCTCATGACATAATCTTAAATAACTATGACTTTGACACAATTGTTGCTGGCCATCTTACTAGACTTGAAACAAGAAATGATGTAATAGTACAAAAGGAATTTGTTTCTGATCTGGAAAAGGCAGCTGGCAGAGCAAACCAGGAAGTCCAATTTGGCAAGGTTGCAAGTCAAGTAGGACGTTTTGACAATCCATGGCTTATTTTCTCCAA
>JBKPMB010000170.1:0-5495 GCA_046731995.1 Thermoproteota archaeon
GAACCCTTAAAGGCAAGATCTGTTATTGAATCCAGTGGAGCATATAAGGTATATACAGTAAAGAACCATAACAATAACAAAAGCTTCAATGTCTTGCTTCACGATGTCGAATTACTTCAGAAACCAGCAGTTTCTATTAACGAAAGTCAAGAAAGCAAAGAGCAACCTCATAATATTTTAATAGTAGATGATGAACCAGATGCGCTTTTTACTTACAAAACATTTCTGGCCTCTGAAGGTTTCAATGTGGATGCATTCACAATTCCAGAAGAAGCTTTAGATACATTTGCAAAAAGACTCCCCTCTCACTATAGCCTAGTAATAGTGGATATAAGAATGCCTCGCCTAAATGGGCTGCAAGTGTACCGTAGGCTAAAGACGATGAGCATGTCTGTAAAGGTACTCTTCGTATCTGCTCTGGATGCTGCTGCAGAACTAGTAAGTATATTGCCTAAATCAGACGAGATACGTGTAATTAAAAAACCAGCAGATCAAGAGCATTTTATGTCCGCTGTAAGGGCCTTACTGGTATCTAATAAATAATATATGTTTTGAGATGTGTCTTCGGTTCATTATATTTGTATGCCATATTTTTTAAAGTAATAATAACACATTTGGCATTTTTCATAACATTATAGGTTTGTAAATGTACAACAATTTTTCGTCTAAGGCCGAATGTAACCAAATAAGAACATAAGTTGCCTTGATATTACAGTATAACTTATCACATCAGTCAGGTTAATCAACGCTTAAGGAGTTGAAGAACATTGCCTATTATCTTGGTGTGATCAGCGTCAATTTCAGTCGTTATCAGAAGCAAATGGTGATTTTCTAATGGAAACGTTATGCGCTTTATCTTTTCGTACTCCGCCATTGCATATTTTCCCTTTCCAATTTTAGAAGCGAGCGAATTACGCAACCCCCATCTAGCCAACGCTTGCAAGTTTGATCTTTTTGTCTCATCAGAGGAGAGCAAATTCGTTACACCCTCTCTCTGACCACCATACTTGATTTCTCCTGTGTCATCGCATATTCCAGCAAATCGTATACCCTGGTTCAAGTCTAGTATGTCCTTACAAAGGTTATCATAATTCATGCGCTGTATTAATAGTAGAAAAGGAATGTAATAAGGATTATTAATCGGTTGTAGCTCAAAAGGTTAAAAGTATACTTACTTTCATCAATTTTGTATGCCAGTCCAGTCGAAAATGCTAAAAAGCCTCCTAGTGCAACACCAAATCCTGGAATAAACATTCCTAATGCTACCTTAAAATTATTTGCAAAGATACCATACTGACTAATGCCTTTGACTTTTGTTTCAATGAAATCTGGTTGACTAGCTTTTATTTTTGCAAGTATTGCACCGACAACATAAGCAATTATAAACACAATGATGCCATATACAAAACGATATTCTGCATTTCAATGTTATTACGCAATGTCTACTTCAGATGTTATATAGATATATATCTATTAACTAATCTGTAAAATCTTCACGATAGTCATCCGTGAACGTTCAAAATATTCACTATATGTATCAGTGAATCTTTCTTGTTCATATCGGTCAGTTTGATATTCTTCATTTGATACTTCTTGTTCTTGAATGCTATTATCTTCCTGTGCAATTTCCGATAGAAAGCTTGCTGCTGACATTCCTATATTATCAAATGAAGTAAATTCTAATCCTAAATCGTGTTCGAATTCCTGAATTCTACGTGCATAGAGTTCCATTTTGTCATATTCATCTTTATTCTTTGCAATCACATATCATTTCCAAGCTTTATGTAAGCTCCCTAAACCTGATTCTCAAAGAAAATGCCACTTAATATTTTTGACCTACCTGTGTTTATCATGTAATCTGATTTTTTCTTTGATTTAGGGTCACAAACATAAAGGAATGATTTTCTTCGTCTGCTAAATCTGTAGTATTTCATTGTGAATAATTTTGCTTGAGTATTGGTACTCCATTTGTTTTTGGAGTTTTTAAATATTTTTGCACGAATAATATTATGATAAGTATGTAAGTAATCAATCAATCCCTACGATGGCCTGATACCATATTGTATACGTCTCAAAAATATTGTAAGCGCAATCTATTAATTGGCTGAAAATGATCAAGTGTGACTCGTCTCTGTATCATATTTCTGTAACCTATCTACAAAGTAGTTGACGTCACTAATCTTTTATATGACTCTAGTTCAGCGCCAGTTGCGTTTACAGAACCGTGCAGAACACATAACAAGATAGTATACTATAATATTTTCATGCGTTGAAGATCATGTTCTTGGCACTTCTAGGTAAAAATGTGAAGCCTGCTCCTAACTAAATCTACTCTGAATTTGATTTAGTAAGACCGACTTTATGCGCAAAAATTTTCAGCTGATATTGTGCTTGAGCAGCACAAAAAGGACTCATAGGTACTTCATATGAGTAAAATTTATTTCTCAAAGCGTGCAAAGGTCATAACAAAATATGGTTGGCCCGGATCCACACATGCTTAATCTGACCATGATAATGAATCCCGATATTTTGCATATAATTAGCCTCTTGATAACCGCTCCATCTATCATATTTTCGGTCATAATTTCCTGGCATTTTTTTAGATCTTATAGGTTCTCAGGATTTGGATATTTGTTAGGACTGCCGGTGGGTTTTGTATTTCTTTCCTTATCATTTCTATTTGCGCACCTAAATATAATTTACTCAACCGATCACTCATTATATCCTATCTTGTTTTGGATTCAGTTAGCATTACAATCAGAAGCTCTGGCATTAATCGCTCTATCATATCGTTTCAAAAGTAGCAGCAGTGCCGATCATTACATACATGACATTAATTTCGTCCTATCTGCTAGAATCAGAGATGTTAGAACATTAGCTAAATTAAAGGAGGCTCTAAGTAGCAGCCTACCAATGATAATGATTGCCATTCCTTTTATAGTGCCTATATCTGAATTGCTATCAGATCCAGATTTCAGTTATTATGGACTTGCCGATTTAAGCCTTTTCATGAGGATATACAACATGACGATTCTCTGCTATATACTGGTGAATTCAATTATATCTCTTATAAAGGCAGCTAACATAAAGCTGCTTTATATACCTGGTGCGTTTGCATTGCTTTGGCTTGAACAATACTCACTTATAATAACATACTTTGACAACTACCTGATTTCATATATTGGTTCCACATTAGTTCGGTTGGCCGGTTTAACTTTGTTTGTCTATATGATATATAGCGTAACATCTAGGGGATCAAGGAGAAAAATGCAAATTGAAACAAGAGAAAAGACATAAATTACAACTCTTTCATGCAATACTCTGTGCAATAGAAGAAGACGTGACGGTTAATCGAATTGCTAGGCCTACACGTGTTCAACACTATTCTAGACTATCATACGATAAAATGATGAATCATTTGATTGAATTAGAACAAAAGGAAATGATATACCGTACCAGTGATGGCTTGGTTTCAATTACCAGCAAGGGCAGAAAGTTCATACGACAGTATGACGAACTGATAAATTTAATTGAAAGTGCTGGTCTTTAAATTGTAGGTATCGCACTTAACTAGGGCGATTGATTTTAGCCCACCATTACCCACAGCTGCCCCTTGGCAATGTGTATTACTTTTTCTGAACTGCTCGAAGAATTCCGAGCCCCATTATGATATAACCTATCATGATTACAATGACAAAGGAGTTTTGAGACCCGGTTAATCCTCCACTAGCCATGATAGAAGCCGCTAACACAGACGTTCCAATTAATGCGCCGCCGACAATAAGCAAAACCGTCGTTAACTTTGATTTCTCCCTAAATCCGATTGCAAAGGAAAGAATAAACAAGAGTATTGAAGATGTACCAAATATCATTCCTCTTTGCGCTGCGGTCATTGGTAGAAAGCCTTGACTGTTACCTCGTGCTACGCCTGCATCAGCAATATATATGAGTAATAACACCATTGCTATGATTGCTAAGGCTTCAGATGCTTTCTTCTTTCTGGATTTCGTTTGTACATACATTTCGATTTATAATAACACTGTGAGACAAGAGCTATATATATCACTACAGGCTCACCCTGCTTGGCTTGTTCTCATACCTTTTTCTAATGTACAAAACGTAAGGCGAGCATGAAACCAGACAGATTCAGTGTATTCCTTTACCAATTTTGTCATATCTGTTTTTAACAGGTTGTCCGGCTGTAGAATATTCTCGATGACTCTCCTGAGGTGAGTAAAGCTTATCACAATCATTTATAGCCAATTTCAACAATGCAAGAACATTCTTATTATGGTCACGGAAAAGCAACGCAAAATCCGAATTATGCTGTTGTAGGTAGAGCCCAACAAAACAAATACTTAAGCATAGTCAGCTTTTATACTGATTCATGCTTTTTTATGACATATTTCTGCATGCATAGGAGTCAATAACACGATGAATAAGATGCTTGTGACCTTGGTTAGCTCACTCTTACTGTTTTCGGCTTTGAGTGCTCATATGTCATACGCTCAACAACAGCCACAGCAGCGATTCACATCATCAACTACGGCAAAACAGGTAGTTGACGCTTACAAATCAGGAATTCCATTCAAAAAATATATTGATAATGCAGTGAAGAGTAGCGACTCACCTGATAACACAATTATAAAGAACCAATTAAGTTCTGGGAATGTAGCATGCGGAGGCTCAGATGCAATAAGTAAGGCAAGTACATGCGATGGCGTTGTGTCATTTGCCAAGCTAGCATGCGAGGACAACCCCGGTATATCTCCTAACTGCAGTCATAGCTACATCGGCCAGTATATAAGTCAGAGACAGCTCGACGACAAGGCTCTAAATAAAGGTGCTTACAAACAACTAGCTCATATAATGGTAGATGCACATCCAGAGGCCGCAGGAAACGATGAGGTATTTCAGCTGAGATAATCATAACTTTTACAGCGAATAAGAGCATATAGGGTTATTTATTGAGTGCTCTTACTAATAGTACTAATCATATATATATACTAATAAATTTTGTGCACCAAATTTAATATATGCATTATTGTATTGTATAGAAAGTCGTGCTCTAACCTTTGTTAGTTTTTTGTTGTTCATTTAGAGATGCCATCGATTCAGAAATAATCCTAGCAGCTAGCCATGCCGTTATATTATTCAGATCAAAATCAGGCGATAGTTCTACTATGTCCATACCGATTATTCCACTATTAACTATTCGTTTGACAAGGTATAACAGCTCCGTGCTAGATAAGCCTCCAGGACAGGGAACGGATACTGCAGGAGCAAATGCAGGGTCGAGACAATCAAGGTCGACTGAAACATATTTTTTTTGTCGTCCTAGATTTGTGAGGCGCCCTGCCAGCCTCGGAAGACCTGCTTCTGCGAGGTCCAGAGGCGTAATAACTTCCAGTCCAACCTTGGCTGCATTGTCTAACTCCTCGGCCTCGGCTGCTCTTGTTCCTATTAGCACACTGTTTTTAAAATCGATGAATTCT
>JBKPMB010000171.1:0-2628 GCA_046731995.1 Thermoproteota archaeon
AAGCTCAGAAAGAACATGTACATTATCCCTTATTGGTTAGCTGCTGAGGCAGCCGCAGCGGCTACAGACTTGGCCGAATATTTAGGGACTGTTATAGCTCTTAATTTGCTCTTTGGAATACCAATGATCTATGCAGCTATATTTGGAGCTATTGACGTCATATTAATTTTGATCTTAGCAACACAACAAAGGTTCAGGCTTCTTGAACAACTATTTGCGCTCTTTGTATCAGTGATTAGTTTTGGATATCTATATGAAATATTCATCGTAAAGCCAGACCCATCTGCAATTTTATATCATTCTGTCGTTCCTTCACTTGCTGGTAATAATGCTATACTCATCGCTGTGGGCGTTATAGGAGCTACTGTAATGCCGCATGCACTTTTTGTCCATTCTTGGCTAACCAAAAATAAGGCACAAAATAAGTCTCTGGAAGAAAGACGTAAAATGCGCAAATTTCATTTAATAGAAAATATTGTTTTGCTAACAATTGCAGGTACGGTAAATGCGGCTATAATGATTATGGCTGCTGCTGCATTTAACCCAACTAACCCGAACGTGGCTTCAATATCAGAGGCTTACAAAACTCTTGTCCCACTGTTTGGTGCGACGGCTGGAGTAGTCTTCTTAGTAACTCTTCTATCATCAGGTATTGCATCATCCGTTGTTGGAACGCTTGCAGGCCAGGCAATAATGGAGGGATTGTTAGGAAAGAAGGTAAATGTTTGGTTGAGGAGATTCATAACTCGTTTTGTCAACGTTATCCCTACCACGATAGCAATACTTTTGGGCCTTGATCCTCTTAACATCTTGGTATACAGTCAAGTTATATTAAGTCTCATGATACCCCTTCCAATGATTCCTCTTGTATTAATATCTAGGAACAAAACGTTAATGGGCGAATTTGTTAATAGAAATATTACTACTGCGCTGTCTATGGTTTTTGTGGCAATAATACTTTCATTCAACTCTTATTTGTTACTTAATATAAAATGAGGCAGTTAGTAGTTTTCAGAAGAAAGAAATTAAGAACTAACATAGATCAAAATACAATATAGTCCTTTTCACTTAATAAGACTGTATTGCTGATTAGCTGAATTTCGGTATAGCGATAAAAGTGATAATACATAAATTTCCGAAGATGGCTGAGGCTGAAGAATCCTAATCCCATATGCCTTAGTAATCACTAACGAATTACAATAGACCTAAGATATTGCTATCTTCAGAGGAAGACCTTATGTGTCTATATATAATCTGGCAAAGCAATAAGCAATCCTTCTGCCTTTTTATAGGCACCCATGTTTGGATAGCATTATAGTTAGATTGAATTATTAAACTGTTTATATAAAATTTAAAATAGACAGGTCCAATATAACAACATACGTCATGACAGTCGATGTCAATGAGAAACTAGCTCAATTCTTAAGAGAAGGTCAAAACTGGGAAAAGAGATCTACTAATATAGAAGGGGTGTCTCTACTAAAATTGCCAACCTATAAAAAAAGCCCACCATCCATAGGCATAGAGATTAATCCAGCAAATGCGACAAAGAAAAGAGGCATAATAATTAGGTCTAGTTCGGAACTAGAACAAATTACTCAACTCCTTGCTAATCCAAAAGTTGTTGAATTGGCAAAGAAGATAGAGGCAGTTAACCCAAAGATTAAGGAAGATAATATTATTATGGGAAGTGGTAGGAATACTGATGTTCTAGAGATTTAGAAAGATGATAACCCTATACAGAGAAATTAGATGAAATAATTATTAAACGAAAGCAAAAGAATGTCTTTCATATGTTATTCAAAATAGATAGAATTCTATTGTAGCTATATGATTTCATAGAAATTTTATGTGTCAATATTGAATTACTTATATGACTAGTATGTCATTGTATTATACTCTCAATATCCTGAGAGCCTCAAATGAACAGTTTGAATATTGCTAAAGCTCCGTCTATCAAATTTGACAGCTTCTCTAAAAAACCAGTTGAAAATCGATATGTCATGTTTCTAGTAGATAGAATCTTTATGCATGGTACTCTATCAAAGAGTCCTCGGATAATAAAAAACAATTGTATAAACCAAATTGAAAGATTATGGACTCTATAGAATTACACATCAGGTAGCAATACATTATTGATAGTGCTATTCCTCCTCCTGCTAGTCAAAAATACAAACTAATTATCAATATCCATATAGCAGCATGCAAGTTATGGTTCAAAATGAAAAGAGAGGATAAGGACTAGTTCAAATCAAAACAAAGTATAATTAGTGGGATAGTAGTGGTAGCCGGCGCATGTATATCATCATCTTTCCTGTGCTGTTGGCCTTAATAATATCTCATTGACATTCACATGATTTGGTGCTTGTATTGCATACAAAATTGCATTTGCTATGTCTTCTGATTGTAATCTTTCCATGTTCTCTGAAGCTTGTACAAACTTTGACATGGATTCATCTGTTATTGTTTCTAGTAATTCTGTTGAAACGGCTCCTGGTTCAATGCATGTAACCCGTATGTTATACTCTGGACTCAGTTCTTTTCTTAATCCTTCACTAAATGCAGTAATAGCATGTTTTGTTGCACAATAGACACTTCCTCCAGCAAACACTATTCTTCCTGCTACAG
>JBKPMB010000172.1:0-1997 GCA_046731995.1 Thermoproteota archaeon
CAAGTCAGAATGCTCGCCACCCTGAATAGGGCCTAGCCATAACATCCGCTCAGTATGATAATCCTGCTTTGAGATAAATGCCAGTGTGTCTTTAGCGTTTTTGAGTGTCTCGTCCACATACCTTTTCGCTTTTTCATACTCTAGCCCATATCCTGTAGGTTTGTCAAGGGGAACTGCTATATCGCTTCTTATATCCCTCTGAAATTGTGCTATCTGCAATGGTTCAGCCTGAATAGATCGATATTCTAATACTTGATATCCGCCGGAATCAGTCATTATCGTCCCATCATAATTTAAGATATTATGAATTCCCTTTTCTATGGCATCGTGACCATAATGACGTAGTGTAATATACGCATTAGTTATCACTATATGAAAACCTAAACTTCTTAGAAATGATGTACTAATAGATTGCCTTACAGGATGCACTACAGGAACAAAAGTTGGAGTTTCAACAAGACCATGAGGTGTGTCTAATAGGCCTATACGCGCAGCAAGATCAGTGTATCTGATCTCAAAAGACACTTTACTTCTTTGTCTCCCTCATGAATTCTTCATAGATTGCCCTGACTCTGTCTGCTGCGAGTCCAACTCCTTCTTCCACTCCTGCTTGCGTCACTTTAATTTTATCCATTACGATTATTGCGCCTACGTCCTCTCTAATCTTCACCAGACCTGGAAATACCCTGGCAAGTCTCTCCGACAGAGCTTTAAAATCAAATGGCTTTTCCATCAATTTTATCTCTTTAACAAATGATCCATTGAGAATCAATTTGAGTATTCCTTGTACATCTACATTGTCAAGTACCACGTCAAGTTTTTCATCGATGCCAGTTAAGGTTCCGTTGTAAACTTTCTGGTCAGACGTCTCAACAGATACCTTCTTACCTAAAAATTGAAGTGTCTCTTCACCAAACTTTCTAGAAACTACAGCGGCCATAATATTCTTACGAGGGTTATGTTTTTAGTGATATATATAAATGAATTTTAATAAATGCTTTGATTTCAAAATTCTTTGTGCTCAATCGGAATATGACAAAAAGCGGCAGCTATAATTGGTGGTCCTTTAATTGCTATATGCAATCCATATAGACACCAAAATAATGTTAAGAAACCTTATAGAAAAATTTCTCTAGAAAACTAGAAAAGTAGATTACAAAACAGTTTTTATATGTTTTGTTATTGGTGCGTTTGGCCATACAGTAAGGGATAATCCTCGCATTTAAACAACGTGCTTTGAATATAAGAATTCTGGTAAAGATCGTCCTAAGATCTACTGTAATGCGTTTATCTATAGACACAATACCCCAAAAGACATAAATGCAATTTTTGCACTGGACAGATTTATTATATTATCAAAGGATATCAGGCATGACATCAGCTTTTCTGCTAATTAATTGTGATTTCCCATTTGCAGGCGAGGTTACTAGCCAGCTAGCTAAGGTACCTGAAATTGTAGATATTCACAGATTACATGGCATGTACGACATAATTGCAAGAGTAAAGTCCAACACTGAAGAAGATTTAAACGAAATCGTCAAGGTGCGTATTCGAAAAATTGATAAGATCAAGTCCACATTGACAATGATCATCGCCGAACAAAATAAAATCGAAGATAGGAAATCATGAAATTATGGACATCCAGCATACAAAAATATAGATACCATACAAGATAATATTATGCTATTGGTTTGGTCAAGCAAAAAAACATAAAACAATAATAATCTATAAAAGAAGAGGAGATAAAAGAGATATTTCTTTCGATTGCAGACGCCAAAAATATTTACATTAGGGGCATAAATTAACGAAATATAATCGTCATTGTAGCCACATCGTCATCGCTTAACTTTAATGGTGAATTACTATTGTTCCAAAGTAGTAGGTCTGTGAAATTAGATACTGTATCACGCTGCCTAGTAAATGGATTTGTTCCTGTAATCACTTCTCCCAAATCTGCTTGATAGATGGATTCTCCGGCTTTAACATCGCGAACCTTT
>JBKPMB010000173.1:0-1828 GCA_046731995.1 Thermoproteota archaeon
TGGATGTTTATGCTCCTAGTCTTCATACGTACTTTGAAACGGAGCCCATGAAATGGCTTAATGATTTCCTAAATGGTACTGCAGAAATTAGCGATGTACTGGTTGATCTAACACCCACAATAATTAACACCGATGGTAATAATAATACAGTTAATGGTAAATTGTATGCCTGCTTCTGCAATCCAAATAAGGAAGAGGTCTACAAACTTGATTACACTGGAAAGCAAGATACTCCAAGGATACAGTTACTTCGCAGAATTATACTTTTACGCGAGCAAATAATTTTGACGCATGACGCAGATTATATCATAATTGATACTAGTCCAGGTATAAGATACTGGTCAATAAATGCATTAGGTATTGCAGACACTCTTTTTCTAACACTTAAAATGGGAAGCTTAGATATAGACGGAACAAAAAAAATGGCACGTGATATTTATAGCTCGTTTTCAAAGTTTGGCGCCAAATCATATCTTCTGTTAAATAGAATGGCAGGATATTGTACCCCGCCTCGAATGATGGTAAATGTTACTAGTCCATCTTCATTAGGATCTTTTCACGATACTTCTCATGACAACAGTCATAATAGTTTTCAACAAGAAGGCTATTATGATGTTGGCGGTACTTTCTCTAAAGAAGTCGGCATGAACATCATTTCTTCAATTCCCTGCTATTGTGACATTCAGTTTAGTACAAGAGAATTTTTGACAGTACTCAAGTATCCTCATCATCCATTTGCAAAGCGACTAGAAGCCCTGGCTGAAGATAAACACATCACGATAAACTAACAAACAGTAGATGAATAATACTGTTATAGGGTTAGTAATGTTCGCCATACTACTACCAGTGTTGCCCTAAGCAACCTGAGCTCTTAAGTAACCATTAGTAAATGTATTAGAAAATAATATATCAAGTTAATATCATGTATACTATTACAATATACATATTTATGGCATCATCTAAAAGATATTGTCAAACGCAAAGAAACCTTGATAGCTAATGGCTACGGTTCATGAAGATGTAAGAATAAATTGAGTTACTCAGATTAAATGTGCGTAACATAGAAACGTTGGAGCGTAACACCAATTCAGTTTACGAGCTTTTGCCGCAAAGGGCTCAATTGATGACGATAAATGATCCTACTGTGCACTGAACATAAGAAGTGCTGGGAATAGAAGCGCTTTGTACTGGATTTTCAGAATTCATAAGTACTTGAGACAACTGACAAGACTTAAGTGTAGTAAAATTCAAAGATATAATCAATCTAACTCAGCCAATAATCGCTTAACCAAATATTCAATTGTAACTGGCTTTTTAATAAAACATCCAAAACTTAATTTTGGATATACTTCTCTTAGAGCATTTATGTTTATTTCTGCTGCAGATATAAAGCACACTCTGAGGTTTGGATCTACTTCTAATATTTTTTCACATAATTGAAAGCCACTCATATCTGGCATGTACACATCAACTAGCATTAGATCGTAAAAATGGGGCTTAAATTCTGATAATGCTCGTAAAGGATTGTTGTATGTATATACTTCAAATCTTCTTTTTTTATTATCCTGATAATAATAACCTTCTAAACCGACTTTAAAAGTTAAAGCGAGATCAGGCTCATCATCTACAATAAGAATTCTTTTGAGAAATGGATCTTTTATCTCTTCTTGTTTTTCTTTTACAGTTGCAGTATCTTGTTTTTGATCTTGTAAATACGATTGATTGTTGGTAGTAGAAGGAGAGGAAAAGTAATGAAGAAAAGAAGTTATCTTATGCAAAATGGTGTAAGGATAATGATCTTTAGCCTGTTGCGAAGCAGCAGATGACT
>JBKPMB010000174.1:0-8755 GCA_046731995.1 Thermoproteota archaeon
ACGCAGAGGTTATTAGTGAAGTCCTGCTTAGAGCTAGTAGCGAACCAGAGTTCAGGAACTCGCTAATTAAAGATCCCTCAAAGTTCTTAGAGCAGTACAATATTTCGCCTGAGGCCAAATCCATTATTAGAAATAGCATTAGCGATCTTATGCAATAAAGCAAGTTCAAGATTCTGGCGGAGTATCTTCCAAAATGCCCAGCGATGATCTACTAGGAATCAATGTTTTGTATCTACCTTAGCAACTCCATGCAATAATTTGTACAAATCTAGCAATAATGCTATATCCACAGTATCCTTAATGGAGAAATATAAAAACGGTCCTGTAACGCCTATATTGTGTGCATGTGCTTTTGGACCATTTAGTTTTTTGTTTATTTGCAGCCTAGTGCTTTCTTTTAGGACCTTCTTCAGACATCGCCCTAATCTCTTCAGGCGTAGGCTCGGTCTCTCTTTCAAATTTGCCGCTTACCAGCCCACTTGGAGCATCAACCCATAGTGAACTACCATCGTAGTGGGTGATATATGACTTTGGAATGTAGTAATGTCGTATTTTTACATCGCCCTCCCTAACTACAATGAATTCGTTTCCGACTGTTTCAATATCTCCAATGTCTCTGTTATCGGTGGTTCTTACATGCTTATAAATTACCTCTTCCCAAGGAATATTAAGTGTCTCTCCAGTGGACTCGGATTTCAATCCCACCCCGGGCTCTTCCGCCATAAATGGTACGCCATGAGAAAATTGTGGATATGTGGATTCCATTTTCCTTCTTTGTTCCTCGTGTTCTTGGGTTTTGAATTCAGAGTCAGAAGGTGGACTTTCGCGCTCATAGCGATCCTTTATTTCATCTTTTGTAACGGAGGTATGCAGTTTATGCCCGTCATATCCTTGGATGTAATGTTTTGGAATATAGTAATGCTTTTTGCTCACATGGCCTTCTTTTACTTCAAGATAGTTTGCAGATATGCTCTCTACCTTACCTACATCTTTATTGTCACTTGATTTTACCTCTTTATCAATTACATTTTCCCATGGTAGCCCTACCATGTCTTCAGATGCGGTCGTCTGCGTGCTTGACGGTGCTGCTGATGACGACGTTCCTACGTTGTATCGTGGAATATTACTCTCAAAATCCGGATATTGATTTATTATGTTAGTTCTTCTTTGGCTATACTCTGGAGTCTCAAATTCTGAAGGATCAGGTGCCTTTTCCTTCTCAAATTTTTGCTTTATTTCATCTTTTGTCATAGAGACCCAGAGATTGTCTCCATCGTATCCTTGTATGTGATACTTTGGAATAAAATAATAATTCTTTGACAATGTTCCTTCTTTAGTTTGTATATATTCTTTAGTTATGGATTCAACTTTGCCAAGATCTTTATTATCGCTTGATTTAACCTTCTTGTCGATAGCATTATCCCATGAGATGATGTCAGACATGTCTACTTAACCTATAATTACAGCCTATATTATATAATTTATCAGTTTTGGTCGAATCTTATGGGTTGTGAAACTAATAGCAGGTACAAAAAGAGCTTTTAAGGGATACAATGCGAGAGGTTTAACTTTTTCTGCGGATTATGAAAGATAAAAAGAAATATCATGCATAAGGTCAATCATAGAACATATCCTGTCAGCATCGATAAGATCTGCACAATTGCTATTACTCGACTAGAAAAGAGAGATGAATTGGCATTAAGCGACTCTTGCTGTAAAAGCTACAGCATTTGGGGGAATGCTACCTGACTTTATATTCGTAATCTGAATAGTTATTCCACCAGTATAATTGCTGTCCTCGAATATGACCCTTTGAACGCCCCTACCTGCAGTCACTGGTTGATTCAGTTTTTTCCATAGTTCTTGGCCATGATCTGAATAAATCGTTATATCATAACTGTCGATAGGGACAGTTGTTTTTATAATAGATGGGGTTGGCATCTGATTAGCACTCGCACCAATTGGGCTTTCACTCCTTATACGGCTCTCTTTTTGCGGAACCGTTTTTCCACTTGGCAGTGGAGCACTTGCATTTAGAAAATCTATTTCCATTTCGAACCCTTGTTTTGGAATAGCAGGTGAAGATGTAGCATTACCCGAAGGTATAGCATTAGCATTTTGACTACCCAATTGATTCCACATTATCTGTACTCTGTAGTTTCCTTTATCCGAAACCTTTTCCAAAATCATTCCTTGACCTCCTTGATACTGGCTGGTCGCACCACCACCACTACTTTGTGCAAGGATAGAGGGATATGATGCAAGTAAACAAGAACAAAAAAGCATCCCTAAAATCAAGGAGAGAACCGTAACGTGCCTACGAATTCCGATAAAAGAAATTAAAACACTTCTAGTAATATCGTATCCATTTAGTGGCTTGATATTATTCGTAAAGGCTCTTTTCATTTATAGTTATCATGTCGTGTTAGTATTTAGACCTTTATGCTCTACAAGCTGTGTAGTAGTCAAGCTTACGAAGGCATAAAAATTATTTCGTTAGCACTAGATGTTTATCAGTTAATTGAGTTTTTATAATGAGACTAGTCTTTTAATGAATTTCTATTATTCATAATTTCAAAAATATTATTTTATACCCCGCCTCTGACTCACACATAATCATGGGTAGCCATACACTTTAGTGTACTCCTCCTAGTGCACTCTCTATAACGGGGTGCCTTCTTTTCAACACGTCTTGTCAAACTATGGATAATTATGATCATCCTAGTAATGCACAAGCGTGCAAGTCGGGCGATAATATATAGATTATTCTAAGATAAAAGCTCATCTCTAGTTTGCAACAATTGGGATATATTTAACTCAAAAGCCGCTACTGGGACTCGTAATTTGAAATTATCTATTGCGAAAGGAGTAATCTCTCCCAAGATTCCTATACGTTCATCATTTACAATAATACTGGCGCATCTGCCATTAATGAAAACTGGGTGAGCAGCAAGTTCCGTGGTGACTGATTTGCCGAAGCTTTGCTTCAATAATGTCTGTAAAATGGATTTTATTTCTGTATAGTCCGCAGTGTTGTGCGCTACTACAGCACCGAGACTCCAATACTCATTTATATTCTGGCCCCATTCAAAAATCTTGCCAATTTCGAAAAGTTTTTGTGGATATTCCTCATGAATATTACGTGATAGCGATTTAAGAAGTGAAGGAAGCAGCATATCCCTAAGTACCTCATGTTCACTACTCTTTGTAGCATTCACCGAAGCAACATTTTCAGGCTCATCTATACCCGGCAAATCATATTGAATTTTCTTGCTGATGAGATGGAAGTTAACAATTTCAACCATCTGGAGGCCGACCAATGTATTTCTGAGTATGTTAATGCGAGTAGAAGTCATATCCTTCTGCCCTACTAAAGTAGTATATGGGATAGTGGGTTTTAAGTTATAAATGCCATAACCTATTGCGACTTCCTCAGCTATGTCCACGTAATTGAGAATGTCAATTCTATATCTTGGGATACAGCACTGAATGATTTTCTTGTTTCTTGTTTCTTTAGCATCTAGTCTGCTCTTTTTCAAAAATCTTATGATTTCATTTACCTCAGCCTCCAATCCGAGTAGCATCTGGATATCTGACGTATTAACATCGAGATATGAAACATCCATTCTTGGTGCGTATGGACTTCCATCGAAATTGTTTATTGTTACGTTATGGAGTTCAAAACCTGCATCGTATAACGTAATTGCTAAAATTGCCAGTATATCCTCTACAGTTTTTATGCTGTTGCCGGTGACTTCTATAAATAAATTAGCATTATCATGACTAATGCTTGTTATACCATCATTCATAATTGGAGGAAACGCCAATACATTATCCTTGGAATCAACAATTATGGGATATCTCTTTACTCCTTCGAGTATATGACCGTAGTCTTTTCCGGTATTTGATGTTTTTAAAATGGACTTGATTTTCTGACTGGATTCGTGTTCAAGTGGAGTAAATGAAAAATCCTCATCTACTGTGCAGTACCTCACAGGAAATTGGATTGCGTCCATATTATGTATACCTATAGAGGCTTTTCTTGTTCCCCTTCCTATGCCATTTTGGAGATCATCTTTCATCGCTGCTAGCTGCATAATAGTCCCGCTGTCTAATTCTCCATTTTTAGCAATTAGAGCAACTATGTATGGTCTAATGCGGCGTACGGACTTGTCTACATTGACACAATAATCCTTAACTTCTTTGTTCAATTTGAAATTTGGGATTCCGGTTTCTATTTCCAGTAGTCCACGAAGTGCCCTAACAATACCATAATCTGACGCAAAGTCAGGTCTATTGGGATTGTATTCAATCCTTAAAATCTCACTGTCGATACCTTCTATATCAAGTCCAACGAATGGCAATACTTCTAAAACTCGTTTGAGATCTATACCAGGCAAGAGCTTGTATAATCTTTCAATAGCAAAATTTACAACTGGCATTTAGGAATATTCCTTAACCATCCTAATTCATTACCATACAGATCTCTAACATCGTTTAGTCCAAATCGTAACATTGCGATCCTTTCTATTCCAACCCCCCATGCCAGTACAGGATTCTTTATACCTAGTGGATGCGTAACTTCTGGCCTGAAAATTCCCATTCCTCCCATTTCAACCCACTTGTTTAAAGCATCATTATATATCATTGATTGGAGGGATGGTTCTGTATAAGGAAAAAATGTTGGCCAAAACTTTATTTTCTTGATTCCTAACTTTGAATAAAATTCCTTCTGTAAGCCCATTAAATCACGTAATGTTACATACTTATCAGTGACGATTCCTTCTACTTGATTAAATTCTACTAAGTGTTTATAAGACACTTTCTCATTTCTAAACACCCGTCCAATCGAGAATACTCTAGCACTTTCAGGTTTATTATTTGCAAGATACCTTATAGTAACCGATGTTGTATGTGTCCTTAACACTACCCTCTTAGCATCTTCGATACTCCAATCACACTTCCAGCCCTTCTCTTGCATTGAGGACACCTTTTGAATTTGGTCTGGATTTGCAAATTCTTTCTGCGTGGCTTCAGCAATGTAAAACGTATCCTGCATTTCTCTTGCAGGATGATCTTGTGGAATAAATAGTACATCAAAGTTCCAAAAACTAGGCTGGATTAGCTGCCCATCGATTTCAGTGAATCCCATGCTGAAAAAAATTTCCTTTACCTCGTCAATAATATCCGTCAGCGGATGTTGTCTACCAGCAAACGAATAAGGAACGTCTGCTATCACATCCAATGAGCTAAATCTAGCGTCCCTCCATTTGCCCGACACAATCATATCAGGTGTCAGTTTGCGTTCAAAGTTATCATTGCTAGTATAATTCACTTGTGCCAGCTTTTTACCGCTTTCTAGCAAAATAATTTCCGAATACTTGTGTTCAGCCTCTACAATATAATTAGGTCGTCTCTTCAATAGGTTAATGGCATGTTTCTCTTCGGAGTTAAGTCCAGAGACTTCTACACCATTATCAAAATTTGCCAATTTTTGTAGCAGTTTTTCTTCGCTAGATAAATGGTCAGCTTCTGCCGTTAATAGCAATATTTTGTACCCATTTTGCAACTGAGCGAATTGTATCCAATGATTTCGTTTCGCAACTGCAATCGCTGCATTAATTTCATCTGGTCTCAGAAATCCGCTTTTTAAGACAGATGCTACTGTTTTATTTCCTTTCTTTATTGCATTCACAAGTCTTCGCTCCGGCAACTCTTCCTTACCGGCCTCAATTCCATTCGATCCAAGTGAAATTACAGTATAGTACTTGTCAACTGATGAGATCAGTTTCTTAAATTTTAGCCATTCTATACCACGTCGTACTTGGTCTACAGAAAGCTTAGATGACTCCACCAGCTTTTCAACTGATATGTGGTCACTAATTGCAAGTATATTCAATAATAATTTCTCGATTGGATGGAGCTGGATGCTATCGTCAACCATTGGTTGTCTATATTGAGTTTGAGATAAGAACACTTTTTAAACCTTTAAGGTAATCGTTTGTAGCTATAAAAATTATGTCAGATGCTATTTTTGCTAATAATAGGCATCAACGCAGCAGCGAAAAATCTAACCATGAGGATGATTTCAAAGTAACACCATGGGAAGTAGAAGGAGAAATAGACTACAATAAATTGATAGAGCAGTTTGGCACGCAACCAATAACGCAAACAATAATTGAAAAAGTCAAGAGATTTACTGGAGATGTACATCCAATGTTAAAATTACAGTACTTTTTTTCACATCGTGATTTTGATTGGATATTAAATAAATACGAAAATGATGAGAAATTCTACCTCTATACTGGCAGAGGACCCTCGGGAATGGTTCACATGGGCCATTTGCTTCCATGGTTGTTTACTAAGTATCTGCAAGACAAATTTGGATGCAATCTAATATTTCAATTCACCGATGACGAAAAATTTCTACATGGGCAAGACAGGACCCAAGAAGAGATCAAGCATTACACCTATGAAAATATACTTGACGTCATTGCAGTAGGATTTGATCAAAATAAGACAAGGATCATAGTTGACACAAAACATATTAAATATCTATATCCTATAGCGATGGAAATTGGAAAGAAAACTACTTTTTCTACTGCAAAAGCGGTCTTTGGCTTTTCAAACTCAACTAATATCGGCATGATAGGATTTCCGCCTATTCAGGCTGCTCCGTGTTTCCTACCTTCTATTATAGAAGGCAAACCAACACCTGTTTTGATCCCTGCCGCAATAGATCAAGATCCTTATTGGAGAATGACAAGAGATATATCTGAACGAATGGGTTATTATAAACCTGCACAGATCCACAGCAAGTTTCTTCCCGGTATAGGAGTATCAGGCAAAATGTCATCTTCTAAACCGGAAACTGCATTATTCACTTCAGATGAACAGGAGATAATAGACAAAAAGGTTTCTGCTGCATTTACTGGTGGTCAAGCTACTACCCGGCTTCAAAGAATGTTGGGGGGAAACGCCATTGGCTGTCCTGTTTTCTGGCATCTGAGGTATTTTTTTGACACTGAAAAACAATCAGATGAACGTCTAATAAGCTGTAAGAGTGGCAACTTACTTTGTGGAGAATGCAAAGCCGACTTGGCAAGAGAATCCAAGTCTTTTATACTTGAATTTAAGAAACGCAGAGAAAAAGCGAAAGACCTTGTTGCTAATTTTATGTACGACAGGGAAAATTACCTAACTGATTGATATGATCAACATTGAAAGGTTTGAATGTGAAGATAAATATGAAGCTGAAAAACTGGCTAGCTTGACAGGATTGCAAAAAGACCAGTCTACTTATATTCGCGATATATTGGATGTCATAGAAAATGAATTAGTTGTAATACTAAAGGACAGAACTTCTCACTGTGTTCTTATGAAAGACAATGACACTGCTAAAAGGCTAAACAGACTGCTATCAGACGTAGTACAAGGAAAAAAGATTATTTCTCAAAGCAGATATTATGATTGTACAATAGAAATCGTTATGTCAGAGTAATCAAAAGTTATTACTGAATATCTATCGACCAAATGGCTACTAATCTAAAATATGTTCGACGTATGTAATCATCCAATCAGACTATCTATCCATATTCATAATTATATAAGAACAAGTACAGGTCAGTAAACACAAGCCATAGGCCATTTTACATTGTTTTTAACTTTTTACCCGATGCGTCAATCTCACCTGTTCTTATACGGGATGATGAGATTGGTTTGTCATCATATGCTCTTACCAAATCAACCGTGACGACTGCAATTGGCGCCAGGTTTTTAGTATGGCGGATTCGATTAATTTCATCTCCTTTTTTTGCGGTTTCAGTACTCGCTACTAGTGCATCTACATCTTCTGAAAGGATTACAGGCCCATAGTCGTTATCCAATTTACTGATCTGGTATGTAACCTTTCCGAAATTCTTTCTGATCGCATCTCTTAGGTTGGCAACTCTTTCCTCGTATCGATGATTAATATTATTTTTGCCTTTTCTTTTAATTGCAAATTGGTCGCTGGTAACTCCGATTATTACACTATGAGATAATTCAAAGGCTTTGGATAGCAAAGCTAAATGACCGGCGTGTATTTCATCAAAAGTGCCCCCGGTTGCAACCAAATCAAACCTTTTGTCCATGAACTATTTGAGAGTTTTTCATATATTAAAATAGGTCTATATGTCCTTTGCACATTAAGTTTTTAATTTTATCATACAAACCATACTGGAGATTCTCGGAGACAGGATCTTTTGTTTTATTGTGTTGTATATTATGTGGCTGGTTTACAAATAGGTAAACACGCATAATGCGAATGTTTTATCTGTAAACATATTTTTAATACAACAACTTGTTTTGATCGTATTATAATCATTAGTTGAACCGGTGTCTATACCAGTGCTCAATGCCAGAGTTTACTTGCAAAGTGTCATAACGATTTAACACCGGGCACTAATCCCAGTTGCTACTGCAGCGAGCACTCTGTTTGTATTCGCTGCTATTTTGAACTTAGATTATGATGACAAGGTATAGCAACTGCAATATAAACACTCATGAAACTACCAAATCGATGAGCTGCTGAATAGACTTTCGGTCATTTATGACATTGGAATAGATTGGAGTTATGTTTTGCTTTCACATTATGATTATCTAATTACAACTAAATATTACACACAGACAGCATCAGTACTACTTCTACTACTATTGTCCCTTTTGGAATATCTTTACACATTGTGGAGGACACACATTTTCGCATGCCATACAA
>JBKPMB010000175.1:0-9393 GCA_046731995.1 Thermoproteota archaeon
TATCAACAGAAGGTGTCTGTGCGGATGAAGGTTGGGTTGACGTTGTTGATGTATTCCCAGTTTTTGTCAATACTTGTGGATGTACGATTGTCTTGCTTGTATCGCCATTATTACTAGCTGTCGAATTTTTAACAGTTCCATGACTTGGTTGGTTGCTATTGCCGCCAGTTTCATTAATGACAGAGGACATTAGGGAGGAAGGGTCCATAATGGATCTAACTAGAGACTCCGCATTTTGACCTGCATCTTTACCTGCCGCAGCGGCACTCGTGGTGTTTGTATTATCTTTTGCTAATGCAATTTGCACAATATACACTATAATATTTGTGGATGATGGCAACAACACAAAAAAAGCTACCATTAAAATAATAATAATGCTATAAGTATAACTACAATTTCTGTCCCGCATGCCATTCATTAATCTGAAAGGCTGTACATGTTTATTAATTAATTTCTAGCTTGTGCATTTTTTATCATTTAGAGAATATTTCTTGGCAATTAATGGAAAAATTGAAATAGAATGTGAAGGGAGTCTATATATAGAATAATGCTAGGATGACGGCTGCTGCAATTACTATCTAGTGCAGACAATATCATTGGAATTACTACAAATATTGCAAATCCTATCCCTATTGCTACAAGCGTTGGATGTGGTGTATATGTTAGATATGCTTGTATGTACTACAGCTTTAAACAAATAAGTTTAGAATAACTATATGCAGAAATCAAATATGCCATTAGAGGTCGATATGCTAATGATTAAAGTACAGACTTTAGAATCGGTTCAAGGCAGAATACAGGATTTAATTCTTAATAACGTAACAAGAGAATGGCCGGTATACAACAAATAAATTAATGATTCAAGCTAACAATTTTGACTTCCTCTTACACCAGCAATAGTAGTGGTAGCATTAGTTATTCATTGATCTTCAAGACTTGGATTATAGAAGACAACGCCTATGATCTAAAGGGTTATTTTACCGTATAACAACTATTAGTTTCAAATATGAAAGAAATATCTATTATTATTCGTACAGATGACCTTGCCAAAGTTACTGAAATTCTAAGGAAACACAATGTTGGTGGCATAACCTTTTACGATATAAGTGGTGCTGGTAGAATGAAACGAGAGGCTATACCTGAAAGAGTGCACTTTTATATGACAGGAAAGAAAATTACCCCTGATTATGTTAGGAGAACAAAGGTTGAGACAATTGTGCCTGACTCCACAGTCAACCAGATTGTTGGCGATGTATCCGATAGTCTTAGCCAGCATGCTGGAAAGGATGAGGCACATGGGATGATTTTTGTCAAGAATGTCTCTGATGCTTATGAACTAGGAACTAAACAAAGAGGAGAAGCCGTGTTAAGTAAATAAAATCTACTAAAAGGTCTTTGAACTTATAGACATAGATATAATAATACAGTACATTATGATCATCATTGACGACAATCTTTTTTAAATCTGAATTTTGATAAATTTCAGATAAACAAAAAGGAAAGTTAATTGGACATCATGTCCAAGGTTCTAAAGATAACGGAAGGACATAACAATTCTTAATCAACGCGAGTATGTATAGTCAATAGACTATTATAATGTCTATATATCTCCATTTTTCAAATTGCCTGGGATCATCCATTAAGCGTGTTACTCTATAAATTGTTCTCTTTAATATTATCGAGATATCTATCTCAATCATTGTTTCTTACTTCTATATATGTTTTCTCCTAACTAGTTTGTGGCAGCAGCAGCATTACTTATCTTTTGAGTTTCCTCTTGCTGTCATCCTTGTCGCTTGTTTTGATATGGTTCAAGGCTCTCTTGCATTATATTGATTAACTATACAATTAATTAGAATTTGAAGTTTTCATAGTCTTTTGAGTTGCATGATGATGATAAAATGTATATTGCATGCAAAAGTTTGGAGTAAGACATTAGAATCCAGATGTAGGAAGTATTAGTTTGAAGCTGGTAAACAACTTTGGGAATCTATCTTTATCTATGATGAGGCCGGAAAGATATACAGTAATAACAGCAAAAATTCATATAAATCAGATAGTGGAATTTAGAGATATGTTAGGAAAGAATCATCTTCATATCGATCAAGAGGATCCAATGGCAGATCTAGTAACTAGATCTATGAAAACTGTCATTGGTGGCCAAATCAAGATCGAGATTAACGACAAGCCGGCTGCAGAGATCGACCTTGAGAAGGACAAAATCAATGTCAACCTTTTGGAGCCGATGCTTTTCAGAACGCCTGATGATGAAACCGGGTTATTTGATAAATTAAATACTGCAAAAGAATTTGCGCAAAGACTTACAGACAATGGTCTAACTCTTTCCTTTCTCAGAAGAGGTAAAAAAGCACTGATTTTGGGAAAAGATGCTAAACCATCTCTTTCAAAGTTGATAACACGAAGCAATAACATACAAATCGACAGTATAAAAGAATCGGGGAAGCTTAAGAGCGATTTGAAATCTGATTAAATGCCACATAATTTGAACTTCTGGTATGATCTTTAATCAATGAATGACAGAAAATGAATACGTGGGTTTCGAGATAAAGATTGCCTAAAAAGTAGCAAGAAATTGCAGCTCTTTGGTTCTTTTTTATACATCTGCTCTTTTTATTACATGTGGATTAGGCTCATTATATGAGTACAGCAGAGCTCAGAGAACTTGAATGGTACCTTCGTGATCATTTTTTTAGGGAGTTTAATCGTGGAAAAAATCAATTCAAAGTAGAAAGTCTTCCTGAAGAAATGACAAAAGTATATTTGAGGTATAGAAATTCAGATAGAGATAAGATATCTATTATGATCAGTTCTGTGTTGGAACGGCTAAGATCCCAACTAGTTATTACTCAATCTGGCATGGATTCTGTAGAATTAATTGGAATTCTTAGTAGGTTACAGTGTTCTAAATGCTTTTACGTATGCTATTTGAGTGATAATGAACCAAAGAAATGTGCTAGATGCTCTGCAGAGGAATTGGATACCTTTCCTAAGAAAAAGTGATATGCAGTCCCCACTCCATTCAATCTAATGTAATATCATATAACATTTCAATTTAATCCTGTCTATTGACTTGGCTTGAGACCAGTGATTTTAAAATGAGTTCAGTTGGATTCTTATTTGCATAATAATCTATATTGCAGGAATGAAAATATCGTTCATATCTAAAGAGTTATTCCTGATAACCTTTTTCAGAGGATTCATAAATTGCAATATTTATTTCCTTAAGTAATTTCCTTTTTGATCTGTTTGCCTTTGTATTGTTACCATAAGACTTGTGTTCTATGAGGGTATGCAGTCGTTCTAACTCTGATCTCGTCAACGCGTACACTCCTTTTTTATATATTATTTCGAGCAGCCTTCTTCTTTCTGTATCATCAGGTAATTCAGCCATGCCGTCTGTGTGTCCCGTAGATGATCATTTGATATTTGGCAGACGATTTGATAAGCCTTCAGTAGCATATTTTGCTTTTACTTACAGAAGATGCTTGAGTCTATATAATCATAAGTTTATCTATTGCGAAGTCCAAGTCGAAGTGTCAGTGTTAGATGTCTTGATTTCTAAAGTAATCTTATCTCCTATTTTAATATCCATTTCCTGAAATTCTTCTTGAGTCATCTTAAAGACTGTGGAGTCTGATGATGTATTGTTACTAGATCCACTAAATGCAGCATTCATCGCATCAGATATTTTTTTTGGCAGGTTCTTTAAATCATCAAGAGAACTAATGGGTATTGCTGCTATGCCAAAAGGGTTTTCTGGGAATCCTTGCTGTCTTCTAGTTGGGGTAAAATTACCTTTCGCATCAGTCAACACAATAGAGATATAAGGACTGCCATCTTCTGGGGCCACAATTTTACAGACAACGAATTCCTTCTTCATATTATACACTAGTTAACCACGTAAATATAGACTTAATTATTTAAATTCTCTTTATGTCTTGCTATCCTATTGTTAGATATAAAACCAATCTTGATACAATTTTTCTAGATACTGAAACCAATATAGTGGTTAAAAGAACTGAATGTAAATCGAAGTTGTAGCCGGAATCACCTGGCAAATCTGTTACGTTTTATGGTCTCTGCATTGTCAATACCAAAAGCCAAAAGCAGATTAAGCCAAACCTATAATAGAATCAACAACGATGAATTATAACGTTAAAACGGGGATTGGACAATATTAGTAATAGTAGCAATAATGGCGTACAGAATCTTGTAGTTCGCATAAATGGTGTACTACCAGATATCTCAGCCTTGGGAGCTGCTGAAAAGTCTGACAGGGCAGCAGAGGTAAAACAGCAGAATTCAACTTCTAATACTTCTTGTTCAGTTATTGCAGTAGGCAATACAAACCAAATAATATTTCATATGCTTGTTGATGTAGGTCAAGGAATAGTTAAAAGTATCGAAAAGGGAATACCGAGCCTTGGCTTTACGTCAACGACAGAATCATCTGCGCTATCCATTCCTGATGCTGTTTTAATAACTCATTCACACGATGACCATATTAAAGAACTGCCTATTTTAATAGAAAAAGCTAACATTCATTTGAGGAATTTACAAATATTCTGTACTGCAGAATGTTATGACCAAATTACCAAAAAGCTTCAAGTTTCTTCGTCTTCATACTCTTCTTCCAAGACAGGAAGTAGTGGTCGCATATCGTTTAGCATGGTAAAGCCTGACGAAATTTTTGAAATAGGTCCATTTTCTGTAACGCCAATATTAGCATACCATGGAACTGATTCTGCACCTGGCTCGGTTTGCTATATAGTTAAAATGCTTGATAACAAAATAATAATTGGATGGGATTTCCTTTCATTACCTACCACCAGTGAAAATTTGTTATGGAATCCAGACCTCCTTATTTTAGGTACTGAAACATACAACTCTCATCCTGAAACAGGATTGGTATCTGTAATTGAGGCGTTTGATATCGTTAGAAGGTGGAATGCAAAGGAATGCTATATAGTTCATTATAGCGGACTAAGAGACTTCGAAGAAGCCAAAAATCAATGGTTCAGAGGACCTGTCAAGCCTATGACAACTGAAGAATTACAGAAGACAATTGATTCTCATCTTAGGCTAAGTGGTAGCGGTGGCAAATTTAAAATCAAGGTTGCAACAGAAGGTATGGTTTGGACTTCAAAAGACAAAGAGCAACAACAGCAACTATCAGAACAAAGCTTGTTTGACAATAAGTCCCCCATAGGCAATGTTCTTTCAATTGAAAGTCTTCAGAAGTATGTATTATCGATTGAGAAAGATACCAAGAATAATAAACTAAAGCTGATGATTGAAGATAGAGTTAATAGATATGATTTAGTCTTTGATAAGCCGCATAAAGATAGCAATAACGAGAATATGCTTTACGCTCAAGGAGAAAAGGGAATGATGACTAGAGGCGCTCAATTAAAATTGGAGATACTTGATATGAATGAACCACCATATGACAACGCTGCAATTAGAGTAAATGTATCCAAAGGCAAGAAGACCACTTTTAATGACGATATAATCATAGGCAAAATTGATGCAATAAGGTTAAGAAAATACATTAGAGAAAATTTCTAGCGTGAACACAATATTGCAGCAGAAAACGGTATTGTTGCACATGGTTTATAAATTCTCCGCGATGATTGTCTAGGGGCAGAACACAAAAAAATCTACAAATTAATCTTGCTCTTGTAAAAGTGGCATTATACTATTAAATTGATTGTTTCCTCTCAATCTCCTTCATTCTAGCTGTTAAAGCCATGACTTGGTCTTATAACTGGGCTATAGCATCATCTTCCATGTTGTATCACGATTTCTCAATGCTTGATTTAGTTCTTCTAGCTCTTCTACCTTGCTTTGTATATCTGCTCCTTGTCTCTCTAGTCGGTGAATGTTAAGGAATGTCAAATACCGTTCTATCTTTTTAAATAATTCTGCTTTCTCTGATTCTTTTTTGCGCCAATATGTTGAGCAAGCTAGTCCAATAAACCATTCAGAAAAGTCAGAATAACCCAAGTCGGATATAGTAGTTTTTACAAATCGTCTAAATGAATGAAGAGTTATTTGTCTACGCCTTTCATTGCTTCCTTCTTCTCTATTACCTCTATTCATGCGGTCTAATGTCTTGCCAAAAGCTTTTACAAAAGTCATCATAGAAATGTCCCGGGTTTGGCGTTTTTTTGTCTTGATAAACTGCAAACATCAAATCCGTATCTTTTTTATCCGGTGTTTTATATACTATTCTTGACATCAGTCGATAGAGAACTCGCTCTAGATTAGCCAAAATGTTGTCTCTAGTACTGCTTCTGATATGTTTTGATTCAATTGGACTTAGTTCAAAGGTGCATAAAGTGAATCTACTATTCTTAAACCGGCTCTGCATTAGTATACTCCTCTTCCCATGGACAGAATAATAATGACTAAATAATACCATATCCATATAGATGGGCTTACAGAATGAAGTATGATTGGAAATTAATACAAAACGAACTCATTTTTCGTAATCCATGGATTGAGTTGTATCAAGACAAGGTTAAGACAAGAACTGGCAAAGTATTGGATTATACATGGTACAAGTCATCAGACGTTGCTGTTGTTGTTCCCTTTATCCATAGGGATAATCTTGTGATGATAAGACAATATAGATATCCTTTAAGAAAAATACTGCTTGAATTTCCAGCAGGTCATATAGAGGATGGTGAAGACGCTGCGAAAACAGCGAAAAGAGAATTACTAGAGGAAACAGGTTATATTGCTAACAAAATTGATTATATGTATACATACCATCCATCTGTTAGCAAATCTAGCCAGCTTGTTTATATCTTCAGGGCATCTGACCTTGTTGAGGAAAAATCTAATCATGAGGGCGGAGAAGAGATAATAAGGACAGAAATTATATCTGTTAGAGAATTAAAAAATATGATAAAACAACGAAGAATTGACAGCGCTGGCACTTTACTTGCTTACCTTATCTGTTGTTCTGGCATCCTAGATGCTGAGTGAAATATTTTTGTGCTCTGGATGCCATTGTTGCTATTATTATCGGCAGCTTGAATTGTTTATTATGACTGTGCTCTTAGTGTAACTATGTAGAAACGGGTACTATAAACTTTTTGCTAACTATGTCCTAGCTCTGAATTGCAACTTTTTTCCATGTGAAATACAGATGATGGCAAAAAGTAGCAAAAACTAGATTGCATCTAGACTCGTACCAACATTGCATTGACGTCTTTTACTATGTCTTTTACTTGCTGTTTATTTTCAACTCCGTCTCTCATATAACGTATAGTAACTTGGCCCCTTTCGATTTCGTCCGGAGATATTATCACTGTTATAAAGGCACCTTTTGTTGATGCATCATCAAGTTGTTTTCTCAGCGTTCTTCCATGAAGATCATAGTCTGTAGCGATTCCATTATTACGTAGAATTGAGACGATTTGCAGGGCGTACTTGGCTACACTATATGATGTATAGGCAACATATACTATACGAGCCTGATTTACTCTTAAAATTCCATGCTTTCCTAAAGCTAGGATTAGTCTTTCAACTCCTCCTGCTGCACCAGTGGCTCCAATGTCTTTTCTCCCAAAAGCTTTGCTCAAGTTATCATATCTGCCCCCTCCGACTAATGCTCCAGTTTCAGTCAAAGGATCAAAGGTCTCAAATACCATGCCTGAATAATAGTCTAGTCCACGTACGATCCCTAAGTTGATTCGTACATTATCTACTCTTCTTGATTTTAATGAACCCATTAATTTCACAAGCCTACTTTCCTCTATATATTCAGCCAATTCTCTATGTGACTTTATTACTTCGTCTATCGAACCTTTTGTTTTAGATATATCTATTAAACGTTGAAGCAATGGATACTGAATCTTATTTTTATATTCTATGAGAACTCCATCTGTGCCTTTCTTTGGCACCTTGTCAACTGCCCTGAACATTTCAAGGATCATATGCTCATCTGCAATCCCAAGTTCTTGTCTTACGAATTGTTCCATTAATTGTCGATCGTTTACTTCAATACAAGCATCAAGTCCTAATTTTTTGAAAAATATATAGACAAATTCAATTATTTCGGCATCAGACTCGATGCTAAATGAATCATATATTTCAATATCCCATTGATGAAAGTATCTGTATCTTCCTGCTTGTGGTTCATCATATCTCCAGACACCGCCAAAAGTAGCAATCTTGACTGGCATTTTTAGATCTCTTCTTGAAGTCACAAATCTTGTCAATCCAATCGTAAGATCAAACCTTAACGCTATTTTTCTGCCAGCTTTGTCACTAAAGTTATAAATTTCATTTGAGATATTTGGGCCACCTTTTGTCTCAAAAGTAGACAACATTTCTATTGGAGAAGGCTCCATAAGTTTGAAGTTAAACAATGAGAGGCTTTCGAGGAACTTTTCCCTGACATAGTTGATATTACAAAATTCCTCTGATTCAAGATCTCTCATTCCCCGAGGTAGATCAAAATACACAAAGGAGAACAACAATTGTTGACATTTAGATTTTACGATCAATTATAAAGTGGCCAATAAAAAATAACTTATGGCGGGAGGATTTAGATATCTTGATCATGTGACAGATGCTTTAATCGAAGCCTGTGGTAATACCATTGATGAAGCTTTTGAAAATTCTGCATATGGGCTTGTTAATACCATGTTTGACCTGAGCAATGTTTCTGCTAATCTAGAAGTAAGAATTGAAGCAAATGGGCATGATCTTTATAGTCTATTTTACGACTGGTTAGAAAAAGTCATGCTAATAGTTCTAACCGAGAATCTCATTTTGTCATATTTCAGCGTGAAAATTTCTCGTACTGGTAACATGGAAGATCGTGGTGCTTACTTTCTGTTCTCTAAGGCCAGAGGGGAGCATCTTGATCTAGAGAAGCATAATTTCAAGGTAGAGGTAAAGGCTGTAACCTATCATGAAATGCAAATTGAAGAAGATAAAGAAAAGAATTTAGTCATTACTAGGTTTCTACTTGATCTTTAAATTTTTTCATACTCTTAAGAATGAAATATTGATAGTTGAAAAAGTTAAACATGCTAACCAGCTTTTTCGTTATTTTATTTGGCTAACAACATAAGTATAAGAAATTTGACATAATTGTACAAATAAATTACATACCCCCTCTGCTATTCTTTTCAAGGATTTGTGGGCAACTCTAACCATCCAATAGATACCGATTAAAAAATCTTATATATCAATTACCACCTTACACATCTCATAACATGACTGAAGAAAAGAGGGCCTCTAGTGCACATATCAGTAGTAATCAAACTTTAATGGAGCTTTCTGAGAAAAATTTTGATGATACAATATCTGGTGACAGGCCTGTTTTAGTGGACTTTTGGGCAACCTGGTGTG
>JBKPMB010000176.1:0-19389 GCA_046731995.1 Thermoproteota archaeon
TCCGTCTGCATTATTCTCAGCCCATATCCTGCCACCATGAGCTTCTATAATGCTTTTTGATATGAACAATCCTAATCCTGTACCTCCTGCTTCTGATTTAGTAGCAAATTTTGTAAATAGTCTTGGCATTATTTCATTATCTATACCTTGACCGGTATCTCTTACACTAACAATAACAACATTATTGTGACCATCCTTATCTTGAACTGCTCCAGAAGATATAACTATGGTGCCTTCGTTTGTGAATTTAATAGCGTTGTTTAAAAGATTCAAAATCACCTAATAAATTCTGTTTCTATCTGCTTTTATGAAGATGTCCGCATTAAATACTGATTCTAGTTTTATATTCTCTTTATATTCTTTTTTAATCTGGTTTCTAGAGTCTGCGATTGCGCTATTTATCATCTCAATTAGATTGAACCTCTCTTTTCTCAAATGTAATGATTTACTTTTGATTCTAGTGACATCCAATATATCTTCTGTTAGCCGGTGAAGTCTCCTCGCATTCCTGCTAATAACTTCCAATAGTTTTGCTTGTTCAAAATCCTTTGTATGAGGAAGAACAACCTCAGATAAACTAAGTATAGGTTGTATAGGGGTTTTTAGTTCATGTGCTGCTATATTGATAAACTCTTGTTGTATTTTATCGTGGGTTTTTAATTTTTCATTAGCTAATTCGAGTTGCTCATTTGCTTCTTTGACTTGCTGATACAACTCATTTTGAGTCCAGAGGTTCTCAAATATTGAGATATATGAGAGCACAGTAGGTTTGCTATTTGAATAAGTTGCCAAGCCCATGGCTTCATAAGATTTCTGAGCAGCATCGTCTTTTAATTCCACAGCTAATGAGAATTTTCTATCCACTATTAGTAGGCTAACTTTTGTTTGCAAATATGGTTCAATAAATCGGATATTAATTTTCTGCTGGTCTGGCAATTGCTGTTCTTGATTCTGCTGCGATTGCTGTTCCATCCATCTTTGAGCCGTCTGTACAATTAAATCATCTTTTGGTGTTAGTATTCTGATCTTTACTCCTCTTTCTTTTGCTGCTTCTCTTAGAAATTGGTTTACACCTAAATATTCCTGACGATGAAATGCATTAGCACTAGAAAATATAACCAATATTTCTTCTCGTGCTGATTTAAGAAGATCAAAGATAATCTTTTGTATCTCAGCAGGATTTTGAATGATCTCTATTCCTTCAGTATCAATTCCTTCTTCTATAGCCTTTATTCTATCCTTAGCATCAATTCCACTCTTCCATAACTCATTGAAGATCGAAGTAAAGTGATCTATGTATGGCTGTTCAGTACTTACCAAGAGATTCTTAACCTCTCCCTCTATTGAAGCAACCATCTCTTTATCTGAAACAGCAAAATCTATTGGTGGCATATTTTTGACATGTTTTATATGAACACCTATGGTCAGAAATTTTTGTACTATATCAATACTATCTCTATCTATAGAAGTAACTAATCTAATGCCTATATGCTTTCCTTTAGAATACTCTTGCATTATCTTTTCATATGAACCAAAATAGTTGTTGTAGACTAATCGTATTCCACCATCTGCAGAATTACAAATACAAGAAGTGCTATCATGACATATTGTACTATAGTTACAGTTTTGTGTATTGATCTTTGAGCAAAGTTTTTACTGCTTTCTTTTTGGGTTCTGACAGACCTATAAGGGTGTATTGTGCTATGGCATAGACAATTGCAATAATTATGAAAGTTGCAATATCGTTATTTGGTGAGAGCGGCGTAGTAATAAAACGGTAAACCTTTACAATTGATGAGTCTATTATTACTGCCGTGAATGCTATGCACAATGAAACAAAAACAATCATACGGTCATTACTACTTCTGACATTATCTTGATACATCGGTTAGTATAGTCAGCTTTCAATGAGCATATACATAAACTATTGGTAACAAAAGAGATCTTCCTAAGATAGTGTATTGCTGACTGGTATGCTCCATTCCTACAGAGATAGCGTATTTTGTTATACAACTCACATATTTCTTTACTTGATTGAAAAGATGCATGTTACATAGCCATCTTCTTATCAGAGAGATTCAATCAATTTAGTAACCTTATGAATTTCAAAATCAAGTTAAGACAGGAAGGAAAAGCTATCATTATTGCTGCGGCAGTAATAACATTGGCATCTTTTATGATTACATCTAGTCTGATTAGCTTTGTCTGGGCTGACAGTATAAACCCATCTGTATATTCAACGGATGATAAACCATACGGCCTAGCATATGGTCAATGGACTGCGAATTTTTGGAAATGGGTGATTTCTATACCACAACAAAATAATCCAAATAATGACCCTACTGGTGCAAAATGTGCTATTAATCAAAATGACCCGGATGTTTGGTACTTGGCACCAACATTTGGAGGTGCAGCTGAGCGCATTTGCACAATTCCAAAAGGAAAAGCTATTTTATTCCCATTGCCGGTTGGAGAGTGAAGTTATGCAGAAGATCCTGACCTTAAGAGTGAATCGCAGCTACGTGATTGTGCTATAGCGGGGCACCAATTATCAAGGTCAATGGATGTCATTATTGATGGTACTAAGCTTAAGAATTTGGAGAACTATCGTACACAATCTCAATTATTTGATGTGAGGTATCCTGAGAACAATGTGTTTTCAGGAAAGCCAGGTAACAGCAAAGCAGTTAGTGATGGCTTTTGGGTTTTCTTGAAACCTTTATCTCCTGGAAAACATGAGCTTGAATTTAGTGCTAGCACAATCGATCCTAGCGGCGTTAACAATTACAATACGCATGTAAAATACCATTTAATTGTGCCTCCTTAGAAGTCATCCTTTTTTATTCTGTATTGTGTTACTTGATAGTGGTTTCTTTTTATTCTATACTGTAATTTATTCAGATATCGGAGAATTATGTATGGAAGATACTGCTAGATAGATAGCTAATAGAGGGGTAGTATGACAGCTGGCCTGTACATGATACATAAATAGAATAACATGAAGGTTTTCTAGGCCTTCATATTATCCTAGAGTGAGAGAAAGAAACTGATTAGACGCAATTACAAAGTGGTAATTAATACATAAAAAGAAGACTATCAAAACCAGCTAAATAATAATAAGGGGAGTCTACTTTATCGTTGTTATTTATTCGGATAAAAGACAAACAAAAGAGGAGATTAGCCTAGCAACAATTATTAGTGTTAAGAAGGAAGCTTTTTCGAAGGAAGACCAAAATCAAAGCCAATTAGATTAATTTGAAACCACGATACCGTTATATCAACAGAAATTGAATCAATTACGAAGAGATGGTGGTGAAGTTGTTTTAAAAATTATTAATCATTTAAGCCATGAAGACACGGTGAATAGTACACTTCATGACATGGTCATCCAGTTAGATGGGTTATTTCATGAAATGGTAGAAAAGGTATTGCCATTCTATCAGATGTTGAATAATGAACAAGAATTTCAACGATGGTTCATTGACAGTCGAGAAGCCTCAAATATCATAGTAGAGCAAATTGATGGAACATGCTATACTTTTGACACAGAAAGCTGCGCAATCTGAGGTTGTTATTTTTCCTAAAAAACTTGGTTTATTGTCATTTCGCCAGCTTCCTCTTTTTGATCTTCTTCTAATGGTCTTTATTTTCATCATAATCGGGCTTGTTTGATTCTTCTTCCTGAACTTCATTGCTGTTGGTCGGAGGCCTTGTCTCCTTGTCTTTAGCTTTCAGATACAAACCTAATAGCATATCTAGTACAGTGGCATTTGTAAGCAAATCCACCTTCATAGCGTAGCACTCCTTTGCTAAAGACAACGCCTGTATCTTTTCTCTTCTATCTTCTGTATTATGTGCCGTATTCCATGCTTCTCTTGTAATTGCATTTAATCCCACAAGACATTTCTCGTACTCTTCTGGTAGCCGCTCGTCAATGTAGCGCTTGATGTTATCCTTGGCTTGTTGCTTTAGATACGACAAATCTCTGTTAATAGTAGGCTGGCTTATTTGCAATATTCTGGATATTTCTGACTGGTTGTGGCCCTGACTTGCTAGCTCTTGTACTTTGCTTCTACGCCATTCTAAGCTGCTATTCATCGATGAGCTCAAATTATTCATATTTCATTCGTGAAATAGAATGGTTATTCACGTTCACGCACGATATACTATGTGAAGGTTAGCTTTATGCTTTCTCTGTGGCTATATACATTATCGCGGTTGTCTACCCCAAATCGAAAAGGAGATAGGCACAGTCACATGGTCTGGAAAAGTTAGCCTCATTGAAAGACGAAAAAATTTGCCATTGGTGCACTTTCTTGTTTATCCTAAAACTTCTAGTTGTCTTCTGTTCATTATTATATATAGTGGGATATACTTTCCTATCTACAGTAGGTCTACACTATGGCTCTCATAACGTTGGAGTTGAGGCAGCTGCCTTTTCGGCTGGTACAGTAGAATATATGGTAGTAATCTCATGCGTTACACTATCTAGTTCCTTCTTTAAGTTGTCTATGTTGATGCCTTGAGCAGCTAATATCTTCTGCTGCTCTGGAGTCAAGATTTGATTAATAGCAGCCATTCCAGTAGTGAACTTTGATTGGTTTTCTAATACCCATTGGTCAGTAGCTTGCAGCGACTTTTTTGTTTCGTTCAAATCTTTTGATACAGTGTCAGCCCATGCTTTTAGCTTTTGATTGTTTGTATGCGTTTGTATGAACTTTGCGATTACTGCTCCAAGGGCTGTGACTGCTGTTGATAATGCAATTACACTTTGTACAAGCCCCTGAACCTCTACTCCAGTCACTTGCATTATTAACGGTTCTAACATTATACTACTGTCTTTTTAAGACAGATAATTAGTTTGTTAAGCTTTATTAGCGAATAATACAAGATATTGGCATATGTTAACGTTCTTAATTATTTATTAATACAGTCATTCATTTTTGATAGCATACATTGTAGCTAATCCAACTTGCAATGTCTGAGATATCTCTCTTTGGCTGTATTCTTTGCTGCAGATCTCTTGTACTTTGTCTCTTAGCCGTTCTAATTGATTCTGCTGTTCCACATAAGCTCAAATGTTCCATTTCCTATGCATGATTTAAGTAGGCGTTCCATTTTCACGGTTGGAACGTCCAACAACTCTCCATCTTAGACTATACATGACATACGGAAGCTTTATGCGTTTTGTGACCAGTGTGCTTCGTACCAATTATATTTACCGGCTACGCTTGTGCATAATAAGAGTAGGCATGTCAGTTATCCCTTACAAACTTAATATCTAACAACCCGAGTAAAGATATGAAAAGACTCAAAGACAAAGTTGCAGTCATCACCGGTGGGAACAGCGGTATAGGACTTGCCACAGCACAAACATTTGTTGCAGAGGGTGCATATGTTTTCATCACCGGTCGTCGCCAAAGCGAACTTGATGCAGCAGTAAAGCAGATCGGTGAAAACAATATCAGTGGTGTCCAAGGTGACGTCTCCAATATGGCAGATCTTGATCGGTTGTATGCCATAGTGGAGGAACAGAAAGGTTGTATCGACATTCTGTTTGCAAATGCGGGTGTTAGCGAGTTCGCTCCGTTGGGGAAAATTACCGAAGCGCACTTTGACAAAATCTTTAGCGTTAATGTTAAAGGGGCTTTTGTTCACCGTGCAAAAAGCACTTCCTCTGTTTCATGATGGAGGTTCGATTATTCTAAATGCTTCGGTTGGTGCATCCAAAGGAGTTGCGACTACATCAGTTTACAGCGCAACTAAAGCTGCCATACGGTCATTTGCTCGTACATGGACTCTGGATTTAAAAGCGCGCAAGATTCGCGTCAATGCCATCAGTCCTGATCCAATCGATACACCCATTTTCAATAGCGTAGCTCATACTGAGGAAGAAATTAAGCAGATAAAGACTAATCTTGTAGCCGCCGTCCCCATGGGTCGAATGGGAAGTCCTGATGAGATCGCCAAAGCTGTCTCATTCTTGGCATCAGATGACAGCAGCTATATCACAGGTATTGAACTGTTTGTAGATGGAGGTATGGCACAGATCTAGGTAATCTTTAGCACAGAGAAACAATGAATCAAACGATAGTATTGGCATTTGGATCGCTTGTCAGACGAGGAAGACAAGCTAGAACAAGAACTTGCAGAGCTGCTAGAAGAAGAAGCTAAAGCCGACGCATTAAGATGCTTACCTTTCTTTGTATAGCTGCAGAATTACTCGTTTTAAATTCGTATTTTCAAAATGTTATGATAAGGTCTACCTGTAACATGGTAGAGTCCATAAGGTAATCAACGGTTGTGATCTCCAAATGCAGCATCATAGTCTCTTTTAAATGAAGGCATTTCAAAAACCTGATATAATATTGAAGTTATTGCATCTAAATTTCACGAATCGTAGTATATGCATATATTCTGTAACCGATGTAAGGATTAACCTTATTGTTCAATGAGCCAAATAAAACCAACCGTTGGGCAGTTTCGAGTTTGCTATTTGCTAGAGTGGTATATGCAATAAATTGGTTTAATATCGCTTCTATCTTTTCTCACATAGCTTCAGACTTCAAACAAGATGTCTCTTTGCTAGGATTGCTTACTACAAGCTTCTTAATAGGTATTGGTTTATTTCAAGTACCTGGTGGAATCCTTGCTGCAATACAGGGTTCTAGGAGAACTGCAATATATGGAATAATAATAGCTTCGTCAGCAGCACTCCTTTGCGGTTTATCTTCGCAATTACAACAAATGGAAATACTGCGATTTGTGGTCGGTCTTGGTATGGCACTATTTTTTGGTTCAAGTGTTACGTTGATTACAAAATACCTGGGAAGAGGATCAGAAGGATTTGCAGTAGCATTACTAAACTCAGCTCATTCAATAGGAGGAATTATAGGGACATTTGGATGGGTAATTCTTGCGGAAGTAGTAGGATGGAGGCAAAGCCTATTGTTAAGTGGAGGTTTTGGATTGATCAGCGGTATATTCTTAATTGTTTTCTTGCCATGGAAACATGGAGACGAAACAGAAAGAGAAGAGCCGAAGCAGCAACAATTCCAACAACAAATACCAAAAAAAGGAAGGCATTCTCAAATCAGGATGTCAGATATTGGCAAAGTGTTATTTAACAAATCTCTATTTGCTTTCGGATTAGTATTGCTTGGAGCACAAATAGCATGGGGTTTACCTATGACATTTATGGTATTTTATTTGGAAGACTATTTGAAAGTAAATTCATCAACTGCTGGTCTTATAGCTGGTTTGGGTTTAATATCTGGTGTTGTATCAGCACCTGTATTTGGAAGGATATATGATAAGACAAAAAATGTAAAGAATCTCTTGTTTGTGTGCGGCGTAGCAATGTCAGCTGGTGTAGCCGGAATTGCTTTTACAACAGCAACATCGCTATCATCAGTAGGACTATACATAGCTGGAATCTCAAATATTTTGATAGGAGCCTTCTCGGCTGCAGTCTTCACTATAGCATATACTGCAGCTAAAGAATCATACAGAAAAACGCATACAGAAATGAGAAACGAAGAGAAAATAGAATCAACAGCAATAACAAAAAGCTCGTATGATACCTTGGCTATAAGCTGGGTTAATGGCTTATCATTATTCGGTGCTTTTTGGGTTCCAATTCTATTCTCAGTTGTTGTTCAACATGTAGGTTATGCTATTGCGTGGTTACTTGGAGGCATCATTAGTCTTTTGTTTATATTACCTTCACTTAGCATTACAACATATAAAGTCAAAGGTGGTTATAGGTGCTAAGTCGCAATAATAACCACTATTACATGGTTTTCTTTTACCTGCTGTAATGTGGTAATAACCTCTTCGTCTGTGCCCGATGACAATATGTCTAAATTTAATCTTCCATCTTCAATCCTAACTATTGGATTTTGGTTGTAGCTGATAAACCGGAACAAAACCTCACAGCCAAGCAAATTTTTTCAGAAGACTTGGTTTGTTGTTATTTCTCCAGTTTTCTCTTCTTGTTTTTCCCCTTTCTAGCTGATCTTTGTCTTCATCATAGTTAGGTTCGTTTGATTCTTCATTGTCATCATTTTCACTGCTATTAGCCAATGACTTCTCTTTATCTTTGGATTTGTTAGAAGATACAAACCTGATAGTATCATCAACCACAGTAGCCTTTGTAAGCAAATCAAGTTTCATTGAATAACACTCTTTAGCTAATGATAACGCTTGTATCTTTTCTCTTCCATCTTCTGTATTATGTGCTATATTCCATGCTTCTCTTAAAATAGTAGTCAGTCCAACAAAACACTTTTCATACGCTATAGCAATATAGAAAATGTGATATTGATGATCGGAGGCAAAGAGAAGTATAATGGGAGACTTTGTTAAGGTTGCTGAAACAAAAGATATTCAACCATCGAAGATGATTGCAGTTGAAGTTGATGGTGAAAAGGTATGTGTTGCTAATGTTGAAGGAAAATATTATGCAATAGGTAATGTATGTACCCATATGGGTGGTCCTCTAGTAGAAGGAAAGCTTGAGGGCAATATAGTTCAATGTCCATGGCATGGATCTAGATTCGATATTACAACTGGTAAGGTATTAAGGCCACCAGCAGTGAGAGAAGAACCAACATATGAAGTAAAAGTAGAAGACAATAATACCATATTAGTTAGAAAGCGAGATTAGTAAAGTGAATCTGGTGATGTGTTGATGATGTTATTTCACCTGTTTCCTCTTCCTCTTCTTCTTCTAACCGATCTTCGTCTTCGCTATAATCAGGCTGGTGTAATTCTTCCTTGTCTTCATTGCTATTACTCAGTTTCTCTTTGGACTTATACAATTCTAATAGCATCATCTACAACAGTAGCATTGGTAAGCAATTCCAACCTTCTAACCTGTTAGTCCTTATGTGTAGTATTTTTTTTATTCTTTAGGATCAAAAATGAGGCAACACCTACAGCTGAAGCGATCAGGATGCCAATCCAAGTAATATAATTTCCTCCAAAAGGATTCATAGCAGATCGCGTCGCTGGAACTATAACTGTAAATGATGCCTATGAGGCAACATCATGGGTTTGTGATGATGATGATGTTATCTTTGTGATAACTTGATACGGTCCCTTGTCAGGAAAGATGACATTGATAGAGAAATGACCATCAACTGCAGGTATGTTAGTCAATCGAAATGGCGATTTCTGATTAGAAGTACCTCCTCCCACTAGTACTACATTTGCCAATAGATTTGCTACAGGTTGAGCTGTCTGCAAATTTTGGACAGTAAATCCCAGCACGGACGGAGTACCTGTTGTGGGCTGAGCAGGTGTAGTGCTAAATAGAATTTTTATATTGTTTTTTCTGTCTGACGAAGTCTTAATACTGTCTATGCTAACTTGTCCATACACTACAAATACGTAAAGCGAAATTGTTATTATCAATGACAATGTCGTTAGCATTAGCAGGATGAGCAAATTAATAGATTGTAATTCCTATATCTCCTTACTGATAATATAAAACAAATTTTTATATGTATTGTTGCTATGCTGTCTCTAAACTAACTCTTTTCTTTAGATCTTTGACTGTCCACTAATACTTATTCAATGACAATATCAGAAAGTCCTAGCTTTAGCTTTTACTCCATCCATTCTTCCTTTTTGTATGATATAACGCCATTAGTTAGACTAACTAATCATTTGAGAATATAATATAGCGATCATGTAGAGGATTGTTGTGATTGTGATCTAGATCCAATTATTTCTCTATTTACAAAATTCTCAAAAGCAGGATTCAACCAACCTTCTGATTGTATTTGCCTCCATTGTTCACCTATGGTTCCATACTTAAAGCAATTTTTGATCCAATGTAGCCATCCTGTCCATTCCTCCTCATTTAGTATATTTCTTTGACGCATAGAATATGCATGGGAGCAAATAAACAAGATATAGTATCCAAATGCTAATTCTTCTGATGGCTTTTCGAGTTTATATATGACTTTTTGCATTGAGGGTTTTTCAATTATAATCTCTGCCATCTTGCGAACCTTTTCATCTAGGTCATTTAGAACTCTAGTTTGTTGATGACTCGATAGACTCTGTATGTGTCTTTTTGAGAAAATTAGTGTCAATACCATTGTTCCTACTATTCCAATTGTTTGTGCTATACTCAGCATGTCAGAAAATCCTATTACAATACCTTCAACCATTAGCCAAAATCGTATAGGTGTTCATAATAAGCATTATCTACGGAGCGAATATACATACATGATCAAATTCTCTCTTCAGAAAATGTGATTAGTGGTTATTTCTCCAGTCTGGTCTTCCTGCTCTTCTTCTAACTGGTCCTCAGCTTCATCATAATCAGGTTCTTTTGATTCATTGTCATCCTCACTTCTGCCATTACTAACTGATTTCAGATCCTCTTTAGATTTTTGAGATACAAACCTAATAGCATCATCAATCACAGTAGCATTAGTTAATAGATCAAGTTTCATAGAATAGCACTCTTTAGCTAAATATAATGCCTGTATTTTTTCTCTCTCGTCTTCTGTCTGCTGTGCTGTATTCCATGCTTCTCTTGTGATTGCATTTAATCCTACAAGACATTTTTCGTATTATTATGGCAGCCGCTCGTCGATGTATCGCTTGATGTTAGTTTTGGCTTGATTTCTCAGGCATGATATATCTCCATTTACTGTGGCTAATCCAACTTGCAATACTTGGGATATCTCTCTTTGACTATAACCTTTGCTGCAAAGCTCTTGCACTTTGTCTCTTCTCCATTGTACTGATTTTGCTGTTCCATAGCCGAGCTCAAATGTTCCATTTCCTATGCATGATTTTAACGGGGTCTTCCATTTTCATGAAAAGCCCTTAACTTTTGCTATGATGCATTCATGGTATACCAAAATATTGTGTGATAATCCTTCATAGCACTATTCAATAAATAATATACTTTATTTTTTTACACTGAATATCATAGTTTTTTTCTTCACATAGTTGATTATAAAGATAATATTCACATTCTTATTTCACATTCCTTTTATTTCTTCCACTAAACAGTTGATAGTACAGCGGATGGGTTCCTAATGATGCTTCATGATCGACAGAAGGTGATTTCTCATATCTTGGTAATAATAGCAGTTACTGTTTTGATGCTTGGTTCTTTTTCTTCTTTTTACTCTTCTGTCTATGCGGTCTCATCACAATCTTCAAATACTCATCACAAAGCGTTTGCCAAAAACAAGACAGTGGCAGCAATAGCCATGATGGCGGCAGCAGCTCTAAAGATACTGATAAAGGTGGTGATGGTGACGGCAGCAGTGATAATAGTGGCGGATCTAGTACTAGCAGCTCCGATAAAACTCTTGATCATATAGATATTCACCTAGTGATAGTAGAGATGGTAGCAGTAGCACTTCAGACACTAAAAGTTCTGAGAGTTCAAATAATTTAGGTAATAGCGATAATAATAAAAATAAAAATAAAAATAATGACAAAGGTACAAATGATGTCGGCAATATAGGCGAAGGTCAAGGAATTGGAGAACAGCGAACATGTGAACAAGGATTAAACTGTACTGATCAGCAAGGCTCAAGCGCTCTTGATCGTTCCAAAACTGCTAGTACTGCTACAAAACAGGATAATAATACGCCATTTGTTTTATCTTTGCCATTTCCTTGAATAACTCATGTTTGGATAGGTGGATAGAGATGCTACTGTATAAGATAAGAACTAACATATTGAATGACGCATTTGAGCTTCCATATTTAGAAGAAATGGAAGAAATGGAAAGGCAGCGATCGCAAGCAGTAGAATCATTGAAGATAATTGATAACTCTCAAGTGTCAAGAGTGTGGTATAGCTGTACCTATAGTTGGGAAGTTGACCGCTAGAAATGATAGGATTGCTGTCTTACAAAAAGGATAAAGTGGATGGAAAATTACTATCGTGGTAATAGTAACAACAATAATGACCTCAATTAACCTCAGCAAACCCCAAGTAAATAATTCCACAGTTAGAATATTCTCTGAATCATTGTATGTACCATTAATGTGCTAGATTTGGTTCATTTATCTTCCCTTAGAATTTTTAATGTTTAGCAACTTATCAAAAAATATTGCCTCACATTCACAATGGCCATCGATTCTGATGAATCGACCACATTTTGGGCATACACTAAAAGGCCGTTTTTGTGGTGGCGAATCTTCATCTGTATCGCTCGAGTAAACTAGAGCATACATATCAATTATTGGTCAAAATACTTTATAATATTTTCATATAAAATGCAAATTCAATACATATTGATCAGAGTATATAGTGATTAACATTCTTTAAACATAAAACTACCATTAGCAGTTCAATATTCATATTATATTAACACAAGCTATCTACTCAAAATGATAGTAAACGATAGTATATTTTTGACATGTACCTACAGGCACGGTTAGGGTAGGTGTATGAAAAATACCTCTTTACTGTCTTTACTATCCAAATATGGAAAGACTATCTATTTTTAGGACCCTAAGGACGGTAAAGACAGTATTTTTAAAATCACATGTGCTAAGATATCAAAATGGAAGAGATAGTAAACCGTGATTGTCTTTAAGCAATAGGACCTCTTTAACCTAAGTCTCAATCATGAGCAAGGCATCCCCTATATAGAACTTGCAGATCTATTAGAAGACACTAAGGCTGATAAACTCAGAAGCTTACCTTTGTATAGCTGCAGAATTACTGGCTTTAAGTTTGTATGTTCAAAATGCTATAACAATAGATAATCACTTTGCACTATCATTAAATTCCCAAATACCAAAGCTGTTATTCTCGGTATCATGACATACTGCAAAATACCCCATACCTGGCACTGCCATTTTAGAAACAACTACTTTACCACCTAGCTTTTCTATCTTAGATGAAGATTCATCTACTGAATTTACATCTAAGAAATTTGTAATATGTTGATGATGTGGTCCTTGTCTTGTCATCATTCCTCCACCTATAGACGCTTTATTTCCTTTGCTGTCTGTTGTACTTATTATCCAATAGTCCATATTAGAAGACGAAGAAGAACTGTCTTTACCTTCTGTTCCAGGCCACTTTTCCATCCAAAGAGATCACTATAAAATTTCTTTGCCCTATCGACATCATCTGCAGGTATTTCAAAATGAACTATAGTTGGCATATAATAATTCTAAAAATCATCGTACTTTAAAAATGGCAAAAGTGATAGTTTGTAGACGTCTTTGTCAATGGAAACATTATATATTGCTCTGGGCACTGATTTTCCGTTTTGCTAGTAGTTACAATAACTTTTCCTAAAAGTAGCAGAGATTTACTACAGCTTAGCAGTAACCATGGTTATTGTCCATATGCGGTATTCCATATATATCTAGACAATATTACTGTTAGATGTGGGGAAGTAGCAGTACAGGTAGTGGTAGCAGTTTCGTTGTAGCAGTCTTTGCTTTAACAATAACATTTTCTTTAATATCTCTAGGTATTCTCAGTGCCAATACTACTATCGGTATGGCTGTTTATGCCAAGAAATCTAAGAAACCCAATGAAGAAAACAGTAATGATGAAGGGGGAGGAGCAAGCAGTGGTAAAACTGGCGATAGCAGTGCTGGCGGTTCACACAGTAAGGATAAAAACAAGAACAACTGTCAAGGCACAAATGAGGATCAATGGAAACAAGAAGGAGAGCCAAGTTCTAATGATGGAAGCAATACCGGCACAGAAGACAATTTGCAGCATATAGGACCTCCAAAAACTGGTGAAGGTGAAAAGCAAGGAAATGAGCCAGCTGTACCTCCAGTTGATACAACTACGCCTCCACCACCGCCTCCTCCTCCACCAACAACATGCGAAAAAGATCCTTCTTCCCCAGAATGTACAAAAGAAAATGAGCAATCCGGACCACCTGATTGCAGTACAAACCCGGATGATGCGACATGTAAGACTGTAACAGGAGGTACTGACTGTGAAGCAAATCCAGATGATCCGTCATGTAAACCTACGGAGCAGACACCAGGAGTAGATTGTACAACAAACCCTGACGATCCATCCTGTACTACTCCACAACCAGTAGACTGTAACAAAAATCCAAACGATCCATCATGTGAACGTGATTGTACAAAGAACGCAGATGATGCATTTGCAGCAATGAAAACACATTCACAAAACCTCCCACACTACAACCAAGACAAGCAGCACCATTTACAATGTATCTGAGTCCAAAAGATATGACACTTAGCCAAATAAAGAGTGTAAAATATCACTTGAGCTGGAAGTATGCGGTTAGCTCTACTTCTTCTCTTACTTCTCCTTCCCCTGCTAGCAAAACACTGGTGCCAAACAGAAGTAAAGTACCTATCTTGTATTGACATAATTATTGACACTGATGTGGTAGCCCTGTATCTTTGCTTAACGATATAAATTTGCCGCTTTGGCTTATGTTAGATGCATCAAAGTAGATTTCCTGGCCACAGCCTTTGTTACATTGGTGGTATTGCCTTTGTTGTATCTTTTATCTTGAGCCTCAATATCTCATGGGGTCTACAACCTGTATCTCGGGATATGGTATGATAGCATTTGTCACGTGTGCTCGGACAATATTTTAGAAACAAAACATCATCTTCTAATGTCCATAGATCTGATGGCTTATAGACAGATTGCTCCTTTCCTTTTAATTGAGGTATATTCTCTACCACATGAGGTCTTGGTCTATTTGATTCCTGTAAATCAGGATAATAAAGCCATTTGAAAAACTTGAGAATCAAAGTTCTATATGCATTATAGGTGCCGATCCATCTATGTAATGAATCATCAACTTCTGGCTTGCGAAGTTTATCTAGATATGATAAAATATCTTCCTTTGTCATTTGCTTGAAGGACTTTTCGTTATTGTGAAATTGTGATAATGATGTCAATACTATGATGTTATTCTTTATATGATTAAGCGATGGATTGATCTCAGTCTTCATTGATGAAATGAAATCCACTATAGCCAAAGTGTTATCCCTATGTGTTTTATACAAACGCCCAGCATATTGACGAGTTAATCCTTCGGTGATAAGGCCAACATTTCTTTCCAATAGTGGATCTCTATCATAACCAGTACTAGTTGTGGTTACGACGTTGTCATTGTCGTTGATATTAATAGTAGCCTTCAACAATCTGTTACTCTTAGATGATGTTAATAAACTAGTATTCTATTCTAAATTATAAGGACATAGTCTCGTAAGATTATAAAACAGCATAATTTGTTAATATATCATTAATCACATCTAAGAAATAATGATGATGATAATGATAATTATGATAATTGGAATGAAAAAATGTGAAGCTTATCAATCCTAGTAATACTAGCATCGAAAAATATGATAATGTTAATGTCCTGATAGACCCCTTTTCTAAGGGCATGTGGAAAAAACATTCAAAACAACCGTATGGTTACTATAATGATTTAAAAATTTCAACAGAAGATTATTATCATAGCTATACCGTGAAATCGTTGGCAAGGTTATTTATTAGATGAAAATACTCATACTTGAATATTGCCCAAATATAATACTTCAGCAGCGATTCTTGTCGCCATTGAAACACTTTTGTAATGCTAAGCAACGGTATTATCACCATCAGAGTCGACTATAACTATACATTTTTTACAACCTTTCTATCTATCCTTTTATTGTTTCATTTTCTATCTGATCATAAAATAATCTTTAATCTTTAACTCTCATTACCCTCTCTCCCTAAGAGGTATTTCACTTATTATAAAGGACATTCCAAAGGTATTGTATTATCCCATTGGTTTGCAAAAATATATGCGTAAGACTTGATTCAAAAACGCAAGTAGGCAAGAGCAATTATCTGGTAGGAAAGAAATACTGTAGAAAATGTGAAGTTTATTTGTATTATGATGGTATATTTTGTCCATGTTGTAGATCTCAGTTGAGGACTACACCACATAATAAAAAAAGTACATCAGCTTTATTTACTAACATGACAAAAATAAGCAAGAAAAAGTAAAATAAAAAATATTCGTCCTTATAAATTCATACCTTGTACTTAGTTCCCAATACCTTGCGCTACCTTTGCCATCAATGAATCAATAGCGATTGGTTTTTGAACTACGTCTATAACCAATTCATTATCTTCCAACTCTGATGATGTCATGATTTACCTCATATGCAGTTATCATAATTATTTTTACATCATTTAATTCCTTTATCTTATGAGCCACATAATATCCAGTGGTGTCTCCTAGCTTGTAATCCAAAAGTATCAGGTCAATCTTTCTTCCTGAATGTTTTGCATCAAGATATTTCTTTATACATTGTTCTCCAGACTCTGCAGTCAATACATTATATTTTGTTTGCAGTTCAATTGCAAATGACAACAATATGTCTTTTTCATCATCACAATCATTACTGTTCTTTTACTTCTGTTTCTTCTTCTTTCTCTATTTCTAATATAATCCTCTATAGTATAAGACAAGATAGCAACTTCTTCTTTTCTTCCTTGTGGGTCTTGTAATGCTACTTCCACTTCTTGTTTTGCCAATATCTCATTTTTTCGCTGTTTACTAATTATATGCCATTGGTTAAATTCTCTTTCTCCTATTTCATTTTTGGTTGATATATAGAAATTGATCTAACCATGTTAAACTACGATAAATGACATAATATTTAAAATGAATAGAGATAAAATGTATCATAATGTTACATTATCTTTTTTGCCATTTTTTTAATATTTACCTATAGAAGTTAGAGTATCACAAAATAAATTGTGCTTAGTAAGAATTAAGTTCGTACATAGGGCTCCAAGCATAAGATAAAAAAGTTTGCAGGTATAAATTGTGAGCAAAAATGCAAATATGGAAGCACTAGTGACACAATATGTCAATTAGTATACACAATTACATTCAAGCGTACAATGTATTACATGTAAAAATACCCTTTACCTACAATGAAGTAGAATTGTTATAATGATTTGGTATTTAACTCCTGACCAAATGTTTATTCGGAACAGGGATTTCAAAAAACCTAATAAAAAACAAGTAATCAACAATATGACCTATGAATTAGCCAGAGATCGCAAAGAAAACATAGAAAATAAAAACGAGGTCTTTAAACATTAGTCATTCAGAAGGACGAGGAGGACAATTAGATGATACACAAGTAAGAACAGGAGCTCCAATTTCATTGGCATGCCACGATATGGGACTTACTACCATGATAGGTAGGAGTTGGGATTTCAGAGTACAATCAAACACCTCACCAGATAGAAATCTCAAGATAGCCCTTAAACTGCTTGATACCTTAAAAGACAAGCTTGGACTATCAGATACAATAGTTGAGAAAGTAGCTTATACCCATAGAAAGGCTCAAGAAAGAGGGTTTGTACGTGGAAGAAGTATACCTGCAGTACTTGCCGCTGCTATATATGTTGCATATAGGGACTTGAGTTTCAAATACAATGAAAGATATTGTTGCAGCCAGCAATTTGAAGAGAAAGAATATTGCAAGAGTATATAGGCAGTTGATAATCGAACTTGATTATAGAGTTCCAAATCCTGATCCGGTCAAGTGTGTTGCCAAGCTTGCAAACAATACCAACTTATCTGAAAAAAACAAAACGTCAAGCATTTAACATTATGAAAGAAGTCACAGAAAATGAAATATCTGCTGGTAAAGATCCAATGGGGTTAGCAGCTACTGTTCTTTATATGTCATGTATCAAAACAGGTGAAAACATTAGCTAAAAAGATATCTCCCATGCAGCTGGAATAACAGACGTTACCTTAAGAAATAGGTTTAGAGATTTAAAAAAACCAAAAAATAGCTGTGCTAAATTAGAAAGTTCTACTAATTAACATACAAGGTTAGTAAAAATACAAATTGCAAATTGGATTAACATTGCTCATTTATTAGTAATTATGCATCCATCAATGTAGCATTCGACTTTCTCTTTTTGTTTAGCAATAACATCTTTTTCATAATCAACTTGAGAAGCTTTTTGTAGAATATAATATAGTCCATTGATCTTTAGTGTTTACTAAACATGTATCCACTAAATGGACTAGAAGATAACGACAACAATAGTAATAATACTATTATCATTAGAGAGTTCACAAATAGTACTAGAATGCAGCATAGTACCTATATTAGTAAAGATCACTAGTCTTGTGCGAAATGCTGTATAAAGACTTCATTTTATAGGGTCATTGTATCTGTTACATCGTTTATTAGGATACTTTCAGGTTTGTAACCATTTATTGCAACTATAGTCTTTATGGGAGAAGGTATATTCTTTAATAATTCCTTTTCTCACACTGCATTATTTCCTTATTCTTATCTCTTACTATTAATATTAACCAGAGTTTCTATTTTTTGACATTACATAATATATAGAACAAATCCCCTACTTTCATCTTTACATGTTTTGGAATGGTGAGAGGATTATCATGTAAACATCGAAGAGCTATACTTTCACCTTTTTTCAGGTCAACATCTCCTCCAGACCTTTCGCAATTAAATGTAAGTTTGGTTGGTTTATCATAACTGAAAGCTTTCGCAGTGTAAATGAAATCGTTACCATTACTAAGATCACAACTAACAGCTAGTGTAGTACCTTGACGTATTGCAACTATTCTATCAGCAAAACTTGGCAGAGGAACTACTACTAAGATTAATACTAGCGAGAGTACAGAAAATGATAGTATAATAACAGCTAAAAATGATACAAATGCGTTTCTGTCGTTTAAAGCAAGTACCATCTATATAATGTACAAATATTGATAGTTGAATAGGCTTACGCTACATTGTTTGATTGGTTTATTAGTGTAGACGTATCAGTTTTAACTGCTCACTATACCATCCTTTTCACTCATAATAAAGCAAATTCATTTTTTATGAAATAAATCTTATTTAGACATGCAACTTCATGCAACTTATGATTTTTAAGATTATGATCACATAATGACAATTGTACATCACACATATGAAGGAGATAAAATATAAAATGCAGTATACCACGGTGCTTTTTAATTTTAAAGCAAAGGAAGTATAATTTGGGGAAGAGATGACTGCTGAAATAATGTTAAATGAGCTTTAATGGCTGCATATCTAAGGCACGTCATACGACTTCTCTTGTAATATGTGCAAAGATAGAAGAATGCATAAATGCATCCAAGCATAAATCACTAGTCTGTATCCAATAGTGAATAAGTAACAGATGTACTATAAATAGGGAAATAGAAAAAATTTGCTTATTTCCTTACATTTGCGATAGACATCATTTCATCAAATTGATTATACATTTGTAACAGGCGTAAACCTTTTTCTGTTGTTCTAAAGTTTTGTTTTCCTTCTTCATACTCCAATAAATCATTTTGTAACAAAACTGTTA